>CAXMPV010000065.1:5913-9365 GCA_964195175.1 uncultured Thermodesulfobacteriota bacterium
GATTGATTGCATACAGTTTACCATTCCATGCTCCAACATAAATCGTTCCGTCGCTGCTGATTGCAGGAGACGAATATATATCAGAACCTACAAAATACATCCATTTTATTTTGCCTTCCGATGTAAGAGCAAAGAGTTTTTTGTTTTTACAACCAACATATATGGTTCCATCAGCACTTACTACCGGAGTACTAAAGAGTTCATCTCCAGCTCTATAATGCCACTTTTCAGTCCCGTCAGGGTTGTATGCAAAAACATTCCCATCTGTGCTAGAGACGTATATCGTATTGTCCGAGCCTATTACAGGTGAAGACCAGATCTCACTGCCTGTTATTGAATTCCATTTTAATTTATTTATATGTACATCATGATAAGCACTTTGACCGGTATGCTTAAGATCGTGCATAAACATATGATGTTCGTTGTCATTTGCTTGTGCGTTGAACGTATTAACCCCAAGTACAAGTAATATCAAAAAAGTGGCAATAGTAGTTATTCTCATAAGCTTAAAGCTATATATTTCTGCAAAGATGAAATCCATGCTGTTCCCTTTCGTATTCACATATGCAATTGCTGTATTTAATAAAAAAATTAAAACAACATTTTACTAACGCGATGCAGTTAGGTCAAATAATTCCTAGAGTTTTATAAAATGTTAATCTCTGATTCGAATTGAAGATAAATGCGGTTTATAATTTTTGTTTTCAGGATATTTAAGTGTCGATTACTCTTGTTTGATTAAGCACTGTTTTCCATATGACTGAAAGTCACCTCAGCCTTGGGAGAATAAGTACCTGACCTTTTATCAGTGAGCCTTCGTCCTCTAATGTATCTTCATTTGCTTCAAGTATCTTTGTCCATACACTCGCGTCATCATAGTATTCCTCAGCAATACGGTAGAGGGTATCTCCTGCTTTCACTGTGTGAGTATCGATGTTAACAGGTCTCTCTTTATCTACTCTTCCACTAACCTGTGCCAGGAAACCCACATTTGATTCCTTCTCAGCCGAAATGTCTGGTATCAATATTACTTGACCGACATAAAGAGAGTTTGAATCTGGCATACTATCACTATTTGCTTCAAATATATTGATCCATTTCTGCCCATCTCCATAGTGCTCTCTTGCTATTTTAAAGAGATTATCATTTGACTGTACTTTATAATAAACGGGTTCTTTATAAGCAGCATAAGTTGAAGTCTGCGACTCCTCTTCGGGTACGGATACAACAATTTCCTGCACAGTTGGGATGTTTTGAACCACCTGGACATCTTCTAATATTTCTTCTTGTTCCGCAACTTCAGATTCTTCTACAATCTCTTCCGCAACCCCTTCCCATTTACCCTCTAGTGAAGATTCTTCATTGGAGGCTTCAACGATAGTTACTTCTGGCTGCTTCCCCGGTTGTGTTGATTCAACAAGTTCCTCACTTACCAGAACCTCCTCTGTAGGAAATTCAACTGGTAGCTCTTTTTCAGGTTCAGCTTTTTTCGATTCTTTGAAAAAGGAGTTAATATCAATCTCTTTCACTTCCGTTTTCTGTCTTACTCCTTCAGATAAAACCAAATTTGGTAGCACCGTTCCATCGTCAGATGCTCTTGTGCCAAGAAACACACCTATAATTACGAGTATTACTATACCGAGTATTATTCCGATTTGAGTATCTCTTCTCATAGTTTCCTTTCTAGCTGAAAGAGGTTAATTATGTTCAGTAAGATTTAAACGTTTTTCCTTTCTGACCTTTCATTTTCTTTGAACCGATAGGCCCCCTTTGTGCAACGTGACCTGCTATTGCGACAGCAGATTCAGTTGAAGGCTTATGTAAGAACTTGTATGCAATCCATATTGGAAAAAAGGCGACAATTACAATAATCCTGAGAACCATTTTAACATTGGCCCAGTCAAGAAGAAGCGGGCTGGCAATAAAGATTGAAGAGTAAGTACCGACTACAACTCCGACCATCATGACAAACGCAAACCCGTGTATTGCCGTACCTCCAACGAAGAATAGCGCTGATACGACACCAAAAGTTGTAAGCGATGTGATGACCGTTCTGTTCAGGTTCTGATTAATACTACTGTTGATTAATTCTTTTGTTACTGTCTTATTTTTGCCTGCAAGATTCTCTCTTATGCGGTCAAATAGAACTATTGTATCATTCAATGAATATCCAATCAGTGTCAAAAATGCAGCTATCATCGGTAGATTAAGTTTTATATCACCGAATACATTTCCGAAATAACCGGCTATCGCAACTGCCCCGACAGTAATTAAAACATCATGCACAAGGGTTATAACCGCGGATACTCCAAATTTTATCTCACCGAATCGGAGCCAAATATATATGATAATTGCACCACACGCAAAAAGCAGGGCAAGAACTGCTCTGCTCTTCATTTCTGCTGCTACCGTTGACCCAATACTCACAACTCTTTTAAACGGGTCAGGCTTTGACACATCATCACTTGCACCCTCAGCATAAATTCGGTCTTTGAAAGCGGTAAAAAGATCTTCTCGTATCTTATCCTGTATCTTAGCGGCATTTAATGCTTTCAAGGCAATTATATATTCATTGGCCGTTATATCAATACCGGTTATTTCACCTGTATTGTTTTTAAGTTGCTTTGAATCTGCGAATTTTTTTCTTAGAGAGTCTTCATCTATATTGTTATTAAATACAATTTGAATTGATGAGTTGTCTATCAGTGTTATAGGAGGTACATTTAAAGAGTTGGCAGAAAGCTTAATATTGTCAAGCACATCTCTTGGCCCTGCAATTTGGAATTTTCTGAATGCAGTTCCCCTTCTTGAACTATCCCTTGGCGATACAACAATATCTTTGTGTCCTAACCTCTTAAGCGTTATTTCCAGAACACCAGGATCCACACGTTTTTTCAGATCTAAATCAATAGTGGATACTGACCTGTATTGTGCACCTCTATCTGCTGTTATATCCGGAAGTTCATCTTTTATGTCACTGTATACAGGCTTTAACGATTGCATTTCAATAAGTCCCGTAAAAACGCTGGATATACTATTAATTATTTCGGTTCTGGAAGTCTCCTGTCCTAATCCGTTAATTTTAATTGAATATTTTTTTCCACTTTTTCCAACTGGATATAGGGAAAGAATATCACTACTTCCATATCCGGCTTCAGTCAGAAAATCCTGGATCACAAATTCATCAACAGGCTCATTTAGCGATAATTGATAAACTGAAGATTCATTATAATTGATATTTTTAAATAACTTTTTATCAACTACGCGTTTTATGTCATCAACGACCTTCTGCACAGCTTTTTCATCGTTTAAGCTCTTAATTCTGATTCCAAATTCCGTTGAATCGTTTGATGCAGTGGTCACGTCCCTGGTTGACCATATATTCTGAACTTCAGCGTTAGGATACCCTATAACATCTAATTTATTTCTAATATCACT
This sequence comes from uncultured Thermodesulfobacteriota bacterium, assembly GCA_964195175.1. Taxonomy (GTDB): domain Bacteria; phylum Planctomycetota; class Brocadiia; order Brocadiales; family Scalinduaceae; genus Scalindua. The sequence goes on from CAXMPV010000065.1 coordinate 9,352, forward strand.
AACAGGTGTAGGTC
>CAXMPV010000066.1:0-9282 GCA_964195175.1 uncultured Thermodesulfobacteriota bacterium
AGTTTTAATTTGATCAGCTTTTGCGTAATTTAAAATAATATTGACAAAGATACCGTGTATGTTAGAATTTTCGTAGTATTATCAATATTTTAAGAGGGAAATACTGTGATGGTTCACATGGAATTATCAAGGATAATGATATCTGAAACAAGCGACCATCAGATAATTGTTCTTAAAGAAAAAGGCGGACAAAGAAGTTTTCCGATAGTTATAGGTTTGCACGAGGCATGGGCCATTGACAGAGCGGTAAAAGAGATACCAACGCCAAGACCGCTTACACATGATTTACTCTCAAGTGTGATAATGCAGTTGAGTGGAGGTATTGAAAGGATTGAAATAAGTGATTTGAAGAATAATACTTTCTATGCAAAAATAATCATCAGGCAAAATGGTAGTGCTTTAGAGATAGATTCAAGACCAAGTGATGCAATTGCATTGGCTATGCAGGGCGACACACCAATATATGTAGCAAAGTCAGTTCTCGAAGAAGTCTGCAAGTGGGACAACTTAGAGTAACTTAGGATATAGATGTTTTTAAACCCGACCTTGTCAGATCTTTCATGATTTGAAAGGTTCGGATTGATAAAAGCGGTTTTTCAGGAGGGATGGCCGAGTGGACGAAGGCGGCGGTCTTGAAAACTGCAGTCCTGGCAACGGGACCGTGGGTTCGAATCCTACTCCCTCCGCCAAAACAAAAGGCGTACTTTTAATTCACAAGTTACACAGGATCAAAAGAGATGTTTCTTCCATCTTGGAGAGGTGGCTGAGCGGCTTAAAGCGGTGGGTTGCTAACCCATTGTACTGCTGAAAGTGGTACCCCGGGTTCGAATCCCGGCCTCTCCGCCATTTGTTCATGCCTTAGTAAATCAATTCTTGATTAATTCAGTGCACTATCTTTCATGATGAAAGCGTTCTAAACGGAAGGATACAGCGTTATCATTGTTCTGGTAGGGGTGATTTCTCTAATCTTAAAAGCCACTTCTTCAGAGAAATTCCTGATGAGAATCCTCCAAGTTTCCCATCCGTACGTATTACACGGTGACAGGGTATTATCGGAGGTACAGGATTCTTTCCGACCGCATTTCCAACCGCCCTGACTGCATTTATATTGCCTATTTCACTTGCAATCCATTTATACGTTCTGAGCTCTCCGTAAGGTATCTCACCTATCTTCTCCCATACCTTCCTTTGGAATGCTGTTCCAATGCCAAAATCTAATGACGCTTTGAAATTTACTTGATTGCCGTTGAAGTAATCAAGCATCTCATTTAATACACTCTTCAGTTTTTCGTCATCTCTGATTGGTTTTTTTCGAAATCTTTTTCTTAGAAGTGATTGAAATCCGGCTTCGGAGATTTTTGAAAGATTAATATAGCAGATGCCATTGACCGTTTTTGCAACAAAGACAGGGCCAAACGGGGGGGTGAGGCAGGAGTAATGGATTATGTCTGTCATCCGCCCTTATGACCAAATGTCAGCCGGATTCCTTTTATAATGCCAATTATAATGGAAGTTATAAAGAGAATGGTTAACAACAGTGAAATTATATATGTCACTATTCTCCAGGAGTTATCCAGCGCTTGATCCCACCATTTGTATGCCAGGAGTGATATTCCAAATAACTCAAGGAAGAACAGAGCTGTTCCCAGGATAATAAATCCCAGCACTATATACTTTATATCACGCTTGTGCGGCGCCATAGATACAGTGAAAATGATAGATGTAATTATGAATAGAATAGAGCTTATACTATGAAATCCGATCTTCCAGAATGCATTTAATGTCAGCCATATCATATCCAGGAAATTTTTTGCATAATCAAATACCAGCTTCATGGAAAATGTCATCTCTTTCGGTAAGGATTCACTTACTTGAAGGGGATTTCCGAGGATGATAGAAGTTAAAACCAGAATAAAAGCACAGCCAAAGATAGGTGACGTCGCTATGAAAAAATCAAATAGATATGGGACTTTTGGCCTGTCGTACTGTAAACCTCCACTATTCTCAATCTTGAAAATATTAAGATCTTTTATGGTAGTACCGGTAATCAGGCAGAGAAAGGCATGGCTTAATTCGTGTATTACAGTACCCGGGAAAAGAAACGTTTTGACGATCTTCAGGTTTAGATACTTTGACCACAGCTTTTCGATACCAAAGCTAGTGAAAATAATCACAATAAAACCGAAAGCAAAAGCCAAGTATACCGTTTCAGGTCTCCCCGTATGTCGTGGATAAAGTTTATATAGTATGAAAAAAAGTAAAATCATTTTTGTTTTTACTTTTTAGTGTAATTTTGACTGACGTTCTTGGAGATTAACAAACCTTTTAAAAGATGTCAATTATATAATAACACGTCCTGGCGGGTAAAAAATAGAGGTTATAAGTGATTTTCCGGGTTAAGTTTTATTCAGATATGTCGATAATAATAGCAGGTGATTCAATGGAACTTGTTGTTTGTGGAGGAATATAATAATGTATGAACAGGATAATGCAGGTAATAGTGTAACATTACAGTAGAAGAGCTTTTGCCGATGTTCAAAGCGGAAGCACAGTCTATTTGTAAAAAACCTGAAGACATCCTTTCTGTGGCCGAAAGTACATTGAGCGATTTTATCCAGTGCTATAGCAAGTATGTAAGGATTATTTGAAAAGATACGATTTCAGGACCGAACAATTCAGATTATAAGAGATTTTCTATTATTTTCTTTTCAGGTTCGAATGTATTTAATTGGCTTAACCCAAGGTGTCCCATTGCAGCTTCTATAAGATTATCCCCGGAATTATTACCTGTGTAGAATGCACCCGCTTCTATCAGGGCTTCTTTTGGAACAAGACCAATTACCTCACTTCCAGTTGCCTCTACACCATGTTCTTTGGCTTGTGCTTTTATAGTTTCAAACACTTTGTGCATGGAGGTTTCCTTATAATTAGTCAGGTTCAGGGATACTTGTGTTATATTGTATTCATTTAGTTCTACGCCTATTGCTTTTACATATTTTAAAAGTCCTGGAACTCTCTTCTTCACGCCTGTTTCATCAATTGTCATAGAACCAGATTCTCTTACCTTTTTAGCAATTTTGTTGGCTATACTTACGTTCCTGGTATTGAGATTTACGTTATAGGCAATCAGAAAAAAACGCGAACCAATAACTGTGGCACCGGATCTCCTGACCTTATCATTGTATTCTGTAGGTCCGTAATCAGGTATCCAGCTTTTTAGCTTTTGTTCCAGTCCTTCATATTCACCTTTTCTTATATTTTCAAGGTTTCTTCTTTCTGCCGACTTCGCAGTATCTTCATATAAATATACGGGAATGCCAAGTTTCTCGCCTACATCTTTTCCCAGTTCATCTGATAATTTTATACATTCATTCTTTGTTACATTAGCGACAGGTATTATGGGGCAGACATCCGTTGCTCCTATCCTCGGATGCTCTCCCCTTTGCCGTGACATGTCTATTAGTTCAGCTGCTGTAGATATTGCTTTAAATGCAGCTTCTTTAACAGCTGGTGGCTCTCCTGCAAAGGTAATTACCGTCCTGTTGTAGTCTCTGTCCGGTTCGACGTTCAAGAGTTTAACATTTCGGGTTGATTGTACAGATGACGCAATTTTATCTATGATATCAGTATTCTGACCTTCACTAAAGTTTGGTACGCACTCAATAATTTTTTTATCTGTCTCGATCATTTATTTAACAGGATCATATCCTGATCCGCCAAAAGGATTACATCTTATGACTCTCCAGATTGCCTTCAATAATCCTACAACAACACCTCTTTTCTCAATTGCCTCTACAGCATATTGTGAACATGTAGGGTAGAAGCGGCATGATGGACGTGAGATCGGTGACAGAACTATCTGGTACACTTGTATAAATTTAACAATTAAATACTTCATTTTTTCAACTTATCGCTAATTTGCATCAGGATTATTTTGAATTTCTCTTCGATGGCCTTTAGCGTGAGTTCAGTTAACCCTGATCTTGGAATTACAACAATGTCTGCACCGTTGTTCAACAAACTTTTGTTCAATCGATATGCTTCTCGAAGAATTCGTTTAAACCTATTGCGCTTGGGCGAATTACCAAATTTTCTTCCCACAACCAGACCGAGCCTGGAGACAGAGTCGCCATTTGATAGCGCATATATCTTCAGCTGATTGTTGCCGAATCTCTCACCATTATCAAAGACTAGCTGAAATTCTCTTCGTTTTAGTAACCGCTCTTTCTTGGAAAAACCTTGATCCATTTTTCCAATACTAATAGTTTTAAATCATATATTCAAGGAGAAACGCAGCCCTCTCATTGCTATCAACTTCAATCTGCATTTTAACTTGACAGTATGTTCTTTGCTGATAAAATATTCTCTTAAGTTTGACTCTCAATTTATCTCATCATATCTCCAAATCTCATCATAATATAAGACATAGCATATAATGTAAGACATTGTTATGCAGATCGTTAGAGGAACACAATTGGAAGATCTTGAACAAACCAGAATTGAAAAATTAAATAAGATCAGGGAAAAGGGTGTTGACCCATACGGAGCATGTTACAGCAACGCCACGCCTTTAAACGAAGTAGTAGAGGGTTATTCGGAGGAAGACGAGGGAAAGAAGGTAAAATGCGCTGGCAGGATCATGACCATGAGACCTCATGGTAAGGCTACATTTCTTCATATAAAGGATTGGACCGGCAAGCTTCAGGTTTATGTGAAGATGAATACAGTGGGTGAAGAAAAGTATGAAATTTTTCGCTTGCTGGATCTGGGAGACATAATCGGTGTTGAAGGCGGATTAGTTAAGACTCGTACTGGTGAAATAACCGTCTTTGCTGACGACATTACTGTGCTTTCCAAAGCCCTGCTTCCGCCGCCTGAAAAATGGCATGGATTGAAGGATATTGAGATCAGATACAGGCAGCGTTACATTGACCTCTCGTCAAATGATGATGTAATGGGTCTTTTTCTTAAGAGATCCAGCATTATAAAATCAATAAGAAATTTCCTTGATAACAGAAAATTTGTTGAAGTTGAAACTCCTATGATGCAGCCCATCCCGGGAGGTGCGGTGGCAAGGCCCTTTATTACCCATCATAACGTTCTGGATATGGAATTATTCTTACGAATAGCGCCCGAATTGTATTTAAAGAGACTGCTTGTTGGAGGTATGGAAAGAGTCTACGAAATTAACCGTAATTTTCGTAATGAAGGTCTCTCGACACGGCATAATCCTGAGTTCACGATGATGGAGCTCTATCAGGCTTATAGTGACTATAATGGAATGATGGAGCTGACTGAGACTCTGATTTCCGGCCTGGCGCACGATCTATATGGCACTTTTGAGATTCCTTATGGTGAACGAACACTGGACTTGTCTCCTCCATGGCAGAGGAGTACGTTTTCTGAACTATTGTCTAAGCACGCTTCAGTTGATTTAGACGATGAAGACGGATTGAAGGCGAAAGGCAAAGAGTTAGGTATGGAAGTCGAAGGCGTTCATAAGGACATTATTGCTGAACATATTTTTGGCGAGCTCGTTGAAAAAGAGTTGTGGAATCCAACATTCGTAATTGACTACCCGGTCAGCATCTGTCCGCTAACAAAGTCCTGCGAAGATAACCCTAATCTTGCACAGAGGTTTGAAATGTACATTGCGACAATGGAACTTGCCAATTCCTATTCAGAGCTTAATGAACCGCTCGAACAAAGCAAGCGGTTTCATGAACAGGTCGCTGATGATGATACAGAAGGAAAGATAGACGAAGATTTTCTAAAGGCGCTCAAATACGGAATGCCGCCTGCGGGTGGTTTGGGAATAGGGATTGACAGACTGGTAATGATCCTGACAAATAGCGCTTCCATTAGAGATGTGATTTTATTTCCATTGCTGCGACAACAATCTTGATAAAGCAGGTCGCAATTGAAACAAAAATATCCTTCGACTCCGCTCCGGATGACGTCACACTGAGCCGAGTCGAAGTGTTATCAACATTAAATTATTTGAATAGCGCCAAGAGATGATAGAAGAGATTGCCAACGATTACCTATGTGCTAAAGAAATCAGCAAGGAATATATAATTGGCAAAACGCCTATCCGTGTTCTTGACAAGGTGAATCTGGACGTAAAAAAGGGTGAGATAATAATCATTTTGGGGGCTTCAGGTGCCGGCAAAAGCTCACTTCTCCACATTCTGGGCATATTAGATTCACCAACTTCAGGCCATGTAAGTTTTAAGGGTGAAAACCTAAGTATTATCGGGCAGAAGAAATTAGCTGAAAAGAGGAACAGAATATTCGGCTTCGTATTTCAGTTTTATCATCTTTTGCCGGATTTTAATGCATTAGAAAATGTTCTGATGCCCCGCCTGATCGGCAAAAGGTTCTTTAAGTCAGTATCTAAAAAAGAATACACGGAAAAGGCGACAGAGCTTTTAGAACGTGTAGGTCTTGGAAATAGGATAAATCATAGACCAAATGAACTCTCAGGAGGAGAGAAGCAGAGAGTGGCAATTGTCAGGGCGTTAATGAATGACCCTGAGATATTGCTATGTGATGAGCCTACAGGTAATCTTGATACAAAGTCTGGTCATGAGATCCAGAAATTGATCTGGGATTTGAACGAAAAGACGAAACAGACGGTGGTAATTGTTACTCATGATGAAAGATTTGCAGAAACTGCGGGTCGTGTAATCAGGATGGCTGATGGTAAGATTATTGATTATTCCAGTAACTAAAAGGAGCATTATAGTAGATGGAGCCTAAGGTATATATAAACGGAAAGCTATATCCAAAAGGGGAGGCTAAGGTTTCTGTTTTTGATCATGGTTTGTTATATGGTGATGGAGTCTTTGAAGGGATTAGATGTTACAATGGCTCTGTATTCAAATTTTCAGAACATATCGACAGGCTATACAATTCTGCAGAGGCAATTTCTCTTGAAATACAGTTGACCAAGGATCAGCTTAAGGATGCCGTTATAAATACCCTGGAAGCTAACAATTTAAAAGACTCTTATATCAGGCTAATTGTAACCAGGGGAGTAGGAAAGCTTGGCCTTGACCCTTTTAATTGTGAAACGTCACAGATCATAATTATAACAGATACCATCCAGTTGTACCCTAAAGAGTTATACGAAAATGGCCTTGATGCAATTATAGTCCAGACAATTCGCAACCATTCAAAAGCGCTTAATCCCACGATAAAATCCATGAACTATCTTAATAACATTCTTGCAAAGATCGAATGTCTTAATGCCGGTGCTGTTGAAGGTATCATGTTAAATACAGACGGTTATGTGGCAGAATGTACCGGAGACAACATTTTCATAGTAAAAGATAATGAAATTATTACTCCTCCTGTTTCCGCAGGAATTCTGATAGGTATAACGAGAAATGTTGTTATTGAACTTGCAAAGGAAGCAGGTGTAACGGTAAAAGAAGAGCAGATGGCACAGGCTGACTTATTTGATGCTGATGAATGCTTCTTGACGGGAACTGCCGCAGAAATCATTCCCGTAGCAAACATAGACGGAAGAAAGATCGCCACAGGAAAACCCGGTAAGATTACTCTCAGTCTATTAAAAAAATATCAGGAACTTACTTCGTCACATTCTTCTTCGTAAACAACGTTTCATAAAGAATCATTCCAACTCCCACGCATATTAGAGCATCAGCTATATTAAATGTCGGCCAATGATATCCCCAGCCTAAATGGACATCTATAAAATCCCTGACATGGTGATGGAAGATCCTGTCCCATAAATTTCCTATTGCGCCTGAGAGTATCATGCCAAAAGCAATATCAGGGAGCAACCCTGATTTATCAAAACTTCTATAAAACCACACGATGGCACCTATAGCTGCAATACAAAAAAAAATGAGAATGTTGTTTCGGCCTTGAGCAAGGCCCCAAACAATACCCTCATTTCTACTACAAACAAAACCTAAAAAACCATTTATAATTACATGCCTTACGGCATCATTGAATTTTGCGAATACTATCCATTTGGTTACAAGATCAAGGAGAATACCACAAAAAGTAACAATTAAAAACAGTGTAGTGCTTTTCGAAATCTTGTTACCTGCCAGTTTATTTTTCTCCCTCTTCCTCTTCCTCTTCCAGTCTTTGACACTCTATACAGTTATGCACATAAGGCAATGCTGAAAGACGTACTTTGGCAATTTTTGTTCCACACTCCTCACAATTGCCATATGATTTATCTGCGATTCTTTCCAGAGCATTATCAATAGCTTTCAACTCTTCTTCACCATTTTGAATCAACCCAATGGTTAGGTCTCGATCATAATTGTCGGTACCTACATCAGCCATGTGAATGGGGACATTTGATAGATCTCCCGATGCGTCCTGTCCGGATTTCCCTAATGCTTCGTCCTCCATAAAGGTTACATTGCCAACTAGTTTTTTTCTGAGATCTAAAAGTATTGTTTTGTATTGTGCCAGTTCTGCTACTTTCATTTTATCCCTCCTTGTATCCGCTTAACTTACTCAAACAATCGAGATGATACCATACTTCATCAATCGTTAAAAGAGTAATTTGACTGAATTTTGAACGAATATAACCAATAATAAAATAAAGTCAAGAGTTTTTTAATACCCTGAAATTATCCTAATTTTACTTTTTATATCATAAAAAAAAACTGACTTGATTATTCTTATAATATGTTGTATTACGTGTACAGTTATGTAAAAGGAAGATCAACTATGTATATATTATCTGCAATCACAAAGTTGCGGTTATGTTGTTCTGCTGTATTGAGTTAGAAAAAATATTCTTTTAAATCTAGAAAAAATGTATAGCAAATCACACGAAATCATACTTGTTGTAGACTTTGGTTCACAGTATTCTCATCTGATTGCGAGGAGAATCAGGGAACAAAACGTTTACAGTAAAATTGTATCATATAAAATAACTCCTGAGGAGATCAAACAACTGAAGCCTAAAGGCATTATTTTGAGTGGTGGGCCAGCCAGTGTTTATGTTTCAGATGCTCCACGATGTAATGATGAAATACTTCATATGGATTTGCCGATTTTAGGAATATGTTATGGTTTTCAATTGGGTAGTCAGATATTAGGTGCTGAAATAAAATCAGCGGAAAATAGAGAATATGGAAATACCAGGTGTACTATCAAGGATCATTCTACTCTTTTTTCTTCACTTGATGATTCTATAGATGTCTGGATGAGTCATGGTGATCAGGCAATGGCGCTCCCGGATGATTTCGAGTCACTTGCATATACGGATAATTGTCCGTACGCTGC
>CAXMPV010000067.1:0-9051 GCA_964195175.1 uncultured Thermodesulfobacteriota bacterium
CCTTAAAAAAGCTTTAAGGTTTTCATCTATCTTGCTTATAATACAGGATATCTTTTCTTGTTTTAAAACCGGCAACAACTCCTTACCCTTTGACATCGTCAGATCAAAATCCTTCAGGAGATATACCATAACAACCCCGAATACCACAACGTTCATAACTATTCCAAAAAAACCGAACGTACTATAAAATACATTTTTAACAATTCCCAGCACAAAGTTCATAGCTTCCGGCACATACTTCTTCATCTTAAGCACCGGCTCAGGAATACCAAATTTTGTGCCAACCTGTTCTTTAGTCGCGATCTCCTTTACCTCTTGTTCTTGCGGTTTCCCGTCCTTTATCTCCTTTTCATTAGTTGCCTCAATTTGCAGTTTTGATTTAAGGAATATTCCAACTTCTGTATCGCCATATTCTTCTATTACCTTTCCTATCTTTTCTTGATATTTTGGATATTGCTCTTTTAACGCAATTCCAACTCGTTGAATACCGCTAACCGTTTTAGGAACCGTATATGTTAATAATCCCCCCATAATCAAAAATACAAGGGTTAACAATACGGCAACTGACAGGCCACGCGGCACCTGTTTCTTTGAAAAAATAAGCTTTCTTTTTGAGATAAAATCAACTATAGGATCAAAGATATACGCGACAGTAAAGGCGAGGAAGAGTGATATCAGGATACCTTTCAGGAAATAACACAATGTGAGGAATAGAGCCAGTACACATAATATTGACAATGCCCTTATCCACACGTTTTCAAATATTTTCTGTTTTCCCATAAATTTAGTCCCTTTCAGCAATAACTGCAAGAGTAGGATGGGTTAAACGAAGTGAACCCATCATTATTGTTTTGTTGGGTGCGTTTCACTTCACCCAACCTACAATTTTTCAGTTTGTATCCGTAGTCTAATGTCATTCCTTTATAAACTTTAAGTTTCCTTTGCGCTCTTTGCGACTTCTTGTCCTCGGCGTCTTTTGTCCGGGGAGCGGTGAAATATTTTCTTGTTTATTAATATAAACAAAATCTTTAATTTTCTTTACCGTTTCTGTCCCTATACCATTAACCTCACACAATTGTTCTATATTTTTAAAGGCCCCTGCTTCTTTTCGATACTCAACAATTGTCCTGGCCTTTTTTTCACCAATTCCAGGCAGGATTATAAGTTCGTACCATTCCGCCCTGTTCAAGTCAATCTTTAACTTTATGGATTCAGGATCACTGTCTACAGCCTCAGTCTCCGGAAGCCACCAATGCTGATCTGATGCGTATTTGATCCCGGATCCGATTAAGAGTGTAGTTATTAGGAAAAGTGTGGCAAGTGATTCCTTTCTTGAAAATTCAAAAATCTTTAATGGTCCCGGCAGTTCGGACATTACGTTAGTAAGTATATGAAATGACAAGGTCTTACATATTTAAAAAGATATATGAAATTTTAGTTATTTACCATCTACGGTCAAGCAAATTCCACAATCCCTGAATTCATTAACTCCCAAATTCCTTAATTGCAGTCGAAATCTTTTGCCTTGAACTACTTAAGGGCGTATTGTAGAATTTTTGCTTATGGAGGGAAGCAATCTTAAACTTACAGATATCAGGACAGAAAATGAGCCTGACAAAATCCTTATAGAGAAGGTATTTTCCTATAAACAGGAGCACGTCTTCAGGTGGTGGAATGATCTTTCTGCAAATGAACGGAAAGATCTTCTAAACCAGTTAAGACTCATAGACTTTACACTGCTTCAAGATCTTATTGGAAAGCACATAGAAGGAAGCACACTTACAAACCTAAAGACAGCAATTCTGGAGCCACCAGAAATCATCCCGATTCCACAAAATGATATACAAAAATCTAGTGCGGCTGAAGCAAAAGAAATTGGTGAGAAAGCCTTAAGGGCTGGCAAGGTTGCTGTCGTCACAGTTGCCGGAGGACTGGGAACCAGATTAGGAGCTGACAGGCCAAAGGGTACTCTTCCTATCAGTCCAATTATGGGCAAAAGTATTTTCCAATTGCACGCTGAAAAAATACAGGCCGTTATGAATAAATATGACACTGCTCTTCCATGGCATATCATGACGAGCGTAAACAATGACGAAATGACACGCAGCTTTTTTGAGGAAAATCGCTTCTTCGGTATGAGCACTGATAATATTTTCTTCTTCACCCAGGAAGAACTTCCTGTGATAGATCTTCAAGGCAGGCTGCTAATGGACTCAAAAAGTAATATCGTAGAAAGCCCAAACGGCCACGGTGGAACTCTGTCTGCCCTGAAAAAGAGTAATATTCTATCCAGCATGAATGATCACGGTATCAAACACATATGTTATCATCAGGTAGATAACATATTGATAAAGATTGCTGACCCGATTTATTTAGGATACCATATTAGTGCGGGGGCTAAGATGTCTCCGAAGGTGGTACGAAAGACAGATCCGGAAGAGAAGGTGGGGATTGTTGGCATAAGAGACGGCTTCCTGGACACAATAGAATACAGCGCACTGAATGATGAAGAGAGACGTGCGCTTAATTCGGACGGAACTCTCAAATTTGGTATGGGAAATCCAGCCATCTATTTACTTGATGTAGAGTTTATTGAAAAGATCAATCAAAGCCATACTACACTACCTTATCACAAAGCAATTAAAAAAGTACCTTGTATCGATGAAAATGGCTGTAAAGTAAAACCGTCCGAAAATAACGCAGCCAAATTTGAGATGTTCATCTTCGATGCACTCAAGCACGCCGGAAAGTCCATAGTTATGGAGGTAGCACGAGAAGAAGAGTTCTCCCCGGTAAAAAATGCGGAAGGTGAAGATTCTCCGGATACTGCTAAGCAAAGCATGATAAATATGTTTGGCCGATGGTTAAGAGAAGCCGGCATTGAAATCCCAACGGATGAGGACGAAAACGTAACAGGTACCATTGAGGTTAGTCCGCTTTATGCCATGGACGCTGAAGAGCTGAAAGAGAAGATTGATTCAAAAGCTGTTTTCAATGGTGAGTTGAATTTACAATGAGCTTACAAATACAATAATTAAGGAACTCTACATGCTGAAAAAAATTAATCCTACGAAGACTCAAAGTTGGAAGAATTTAACTAATCATTTCAAAGAGATGAAGAGTGTTCATATGAAAGATTTATTTGCTGACGATCCTGACAGATTTAAAAAATATTCCATTAGATTTGATGGAATTCTTATCGATTATTCAAAGAACATAATAACAGAAGATACACTGAATCTATTACTTAAATTAACTGATGACGTTGGTTTGAGAGATGCGCTTAATAAGATGTTCAATGGAGAAAGGATAAATGAGACTGAGGATAGAGCCGTTTTGCATACAGCGTTAAGGAATAGAGTAAATATCCCTGTTTGCGTTAATGATAAAGATGTGATGCCGGAAGTAAAAGCTGTTTTAAGTAAAATGAAAGATTTTTCAGAAAAAATCATTTCGGGAGAGTGGAAGGGATTTACCGGTAAAAAAATTACGGATATTGTCAATATTGGAATCGGGGGTTCTGACCTGGGACCTGTAATGGTAACAGAATGTTTGAGACCTTACGCAAAGAAAGGCCTGGAAGTTCATTTTGTTTCAAATGTTGACGGGACTCATATCAGCGAAACCTTGAAACGTCTTGATCCTGAAACCACTCTGTTTTTGATTGCGTCTAAGACCTTTACGACTCAGGAGACAATGACAAACGCGTTTGAAGCAAGAGAGTGGTTCTTGAAATGTGCAAAAGATCATGCATGCGTTGCAAAACATTTTGTGGCGTTATCAACAAATATAGAAAAAGTGGAAGAGTTCGGTATTGACAAAGACAATATGTTCGTATTCTGGGATTGGGTTGGTGGTAGATATTCACTCTGGTCTGCAATCGGTCTCTCTATAGCGTGTTATATCGGATATGAGAACTATGCTGAGTTACTGCAGGGCGCCTTTGAAATGGACAGCCATTTTAAAGAATCTCCCTTCGAAAGAAACATTCCGGTCATCCTGGCCTTAATAGGAATATGGTACAACAATTTCTTTGGTGCTCAAACCGAAGCAATACTACCCTACGACCAGTATATGCACAGGTTTCCCGCATATTTTCAGCAAGGAAACATGGAGAGTAATGGAAAATCTGTAGATAGAAACGGGAACAACGTTAATTATCAGACAGGCCCTGTCATATGGGGAGAGCCCGGAACAAATGGCCAGCACGCATTTTATCAATTAATCCATCAAGGGACAAAGATAATTCCGGCAGACTTCCTTGCACCCGCAATCAGCCACAACCGAATCGGCCAACATCATAACATTTTATTATCAAACTTTTTCGCGCAGACAGAAGCCCTTCTTAATGGAAAGACAAAAGAAGAGGTTATCGAAGAGTTGAAAAGAGACGGTAAAAGTGATGATGAGATTCAAAAATTATATCCCCACAAAGTCTTTGATGGCAACAGGCCAACAAATTCAATCCTGTTCAGTAAGCTTACTCCCAGGGTACTGGGCAGTCTGATAGCGATGTATGAGCACAAGATCTTTGTCCAGGGAGTGATCTGGAATATCTTCAGTTTTGACCAATGGGGCGTCGAACTTGGCAAACAGCTGGCAAAGAAAATACTGCCGGAGTTAAGTGATGACAAACAAGTTGAATCCCATGACTCTTCTACAAATGGGTTAATTAATACTTTTAAAGAGATGAGAAAGTCTTCAGAGTAATATTTTAGATTTACGTCCTTCGACTCCGCTCAGGATGACAGAATAGATAAGTCGTAGTAGTAAAGGTAATATATTAGGATGAAGTAAGTTGAATACACTTTACCCAAATAAGTACTGTAATCCTGATAAGAACTACCACCATTGGTCACCCTGAGGGTAGGTGATAATACCACCATGAATACATATTATGTATACATCGTCAAATGTACTGATCAATCATACTATACAGGTATCACGAACAATATTGAACGTAGATTACATGGTCATAATCATGGGATAAATTCAGATTGCTATACGTATAAAAAACGGCCTGTGAAACTAATGTTTATTCAAGACTTTTCAAATCCAAAAGATGCAATTACAGCTGAGAAACAGATAAAAGGCTGGAGTAGAGAGAAGAAAGAGGTTCTCTTTCAGGGAGATTGGAATAAAATCCAAGAGTCGGCAAAATGCAAAAACAATACTTCTCATATTAATTATAAAAAAGATATCCCTTGAATTTACTCCTCAGGCCATGGAAAATCATCATTCTCTCCCGCGAAATAACAGAACCGATCCCATGTAAATTCTTTATTGGATATTGGACAGCGCAGGGTAACCTTGCGCTCGGTAATGGCGGCAACCTCCCAATCACCCTTGCGTTGTGATCCCTCAATCCTTATCTTCTGACCTACCTGAAACGGATATGGTTTGAAGATAGTTACCTTATGTTTCGACACAGATTTCTCCTTTGAGCTCTCTGTGTCTTTGTGTGATTTGTTTTAAATCAATCAAATTTTATAGTGCCAATTAAATCTTGTATTCTCTGTGCATGGTCTTTATCAAATCCGACCAGGTTATCAAAAATCTTTGTTGCTTTCTCATCTGATTTTTCTGAAGTAGTCTGTTGAAAAAAGAATTCAAGAGAGGCCTGTTCCAACTCAAGGGCATAAGCGTAAGCCTCCTCCTTACCAGGCATCTTCTCTTTGCATTCTGCTATTTTTTCTTCCAGCTTATCATTTGTCGCTTTTAACTCTTTTGTATCAAGCTCCAGTATTGCGCCAGGGAACAGGTTCTGTTCCAAAAGCAATTCAAGTCCGCTTTCCAGGATTTTAGCATGATGCTCCTCTTCTTCACTGAGCATTTGCCAGAAGAGCTGATCATCTTTAAAATGAGTTGCACACAACGCATAAAAGGACGAAATATTTCTTTCCACCCTGATTGCCTCGTTAAAAAGAGGCGTATACTGATTTTCCATAGACAATCTCCTTAATTATTTCTAACTAACAGGAATTTCATCGATCTTAGCGGCAAAGATGAAATCGCTTTCTGTCAAGCCGTCAATCTTGTGAGTGCACATGGTAATGCTGACTTTCCCCCATGTAAGAAAAAGATCAGGATGATGTCCCTGCGCTTCCGCAATATCTCCCACCCTGTTTACAAAGGCAAGCGCCTTTACAAAGTTGGAAAACTTGTATGCCTTGACAATGTGATGTTCTTCAACTACAACCCATCCATCTACCTGTTCTTTAAGTTTTTCTAACTCCTCGCCTTTTAAAGGTGGTACTCCCCCTTTACAGGGTACACATTCTTTCTTTGAAAGTGACATCTTCAACTCCTTTCGTAAAAAACCGGCCCTACTGCTGGCCTCTGAGTTTTGCCCAGATCATTCCTATATACTCATGAATAGCCATCTCCGCATTTCGAATGCCACCTGTTCCTGGAAAGAGAAAAGTCGGACTTAACCCTTGTCTATCTTTGATACTATGACCAACAGGAGCGGGAATGGGATTCATGCCAAGCTTTTTAAACAGGGCCATTGATCTGGGCATGTGTGAAGCTGTTGTAACTAATGCAAATGGCTCATTGCCAACTATAGGTTTAATAAACAGTGCTTCATCTCTGGTATCTTGTGATTTGGATTCAAGAATTATATCTCTTTCAGGCACTCCTATTTCCCTGGCAACACGTGCCATTATTTCCGCCTCGGAAACCGGATCGAATATAACACCTCCTGACAAAAGAAGCTTTGCACCTGGATATTTTCTATATATTCGAACTCCTTCTATTAATCTGATCAGTGCCTCTTTGCCTATTTGGCTTATCAGTGGCAATTCAGGGTCTGAGGTGTGTCCTCCTCCGAGAACGACAACAAATTTTATCGAGGTTTCGCTCTCGGTCTCTGGTACTGCCGATAAACTTCCTATTTCAAACGCATCATATTTTCTTTCAAGTGGACGGAGAAGCTTATTTGTAATAATGCTGTAGCTGAACAGAGTCAAGATAACCAAGCCAACCGATATCAGTATCTTTCCAGCTTTCTGTTTAGTTGTAAACCATAATAGGTATAGACCCAAAAAAGAGAGCAGAAGACTTATAGGTAAAGGGTATAGAAATGCCGAAATAATCTTCTTGAAAATAAACATTTAATTAATTAATAATAAACTAGTTATAAGAATTCATACTAATGTTAACTATTTACAAAATCAATACTTATTTCCGACAATATTTCCCTCATAATCGGCTCAAATACATGGGTTACAACTTGACATTACATGGTGGCAGGTGTATTTTAAGAAACTGTTAAAAGCTGGGGCATTCTGCCTCGAAACAAACCATATATGTAAGGAAAGTAATATGCCTTTTTCAACCCCTATGATGAAACAATATATGAGTATTAAAAGGAAAAACGAGGATGCATTATTGTTTTTCCGTATGGGGGATTTTTATGAAATGTTCCATGATGATGCCAGAATCGCCGCAAAGATTCTGGGCATTACATTGACTTCAAGGTCCAAGGGAGAAAAGGCCATGCCCATGGCCGGCATACCCTATCATGCGGCCGGTGCTTACATCCCAAAGTTGATAAAGGCAGGGTACAAGGTTGCCGTTTGTGAGCAGATGCAGAATGGCACTGAAAAAAATGATTCTAAAGCGGGCGCGAAAGGAATTGTAGAACGTGACGTCGTCAGGATTATCACACCCGGCACACTTACCGAAGATACGATGCTGGAGGAGAAAGACAACAATTATCTTTTGTCTCTATTTATACATGATGACAGGGCCGGTTTGTCCTGGGTAGATATTTCGACCGGGGAGTTCATGGTCCAGGACATTAATAAGTGCTACTTACTGGATGAACTGTCGAGGATAAATCCGTCTGAGTGTATTATCCCTGAAAATATTACCTTTAAAGAGTTTGATATTTCAGAAAGAATAACCGCAGATTTCGGCGCAATGGTTACGCGTCGATCTGACTGGGAGTTTTCACGTGATACAGCATACCAGAAACTTATTGGCCATTTTTGTACATCTTCGCTGGAGGGGTTTGGATGTGAAGATATCGGCCCGTCTCTCAGTGCAGCAGGCGCGTTGATTAACTACCTGAACGAAACACAAAAGACTTCCCTGAAACACATTAATAAGATTGAGAAGTTTTCAAGCCATAACCGCCTTATCCTGGACCATCCCACACAACTGAGCCTGGAGCTGGTAAAGACTTCGAGGACGCATCAGAAGGAAGGTTCCTTATTGGGAGTAATGGATCGAACCAAAACCCCTATGGGAGGACGGTTGATAAAGGGCTGGCTGGTAAGCCCGCTTAGTGTATCCGAGGATATAAATATCAGACAGGATGGCGTTGAAGAGTTATATAATAATAAAAACCTGTGCAGAGAGATTTGTGAACTACTGAAAGACGTTTATGATATTGAAAGAATTTCCGCAAAGATCAGCTTTGGCCGCGCCAATGCGAGAGATCTTATTTCTCTGAAGCAATCACTATCGCTTTTGCCAAAATTAAAGTCGGCGGTTTCTGCCTGCAATTCGTCCATTCTAAAACTTTTTCATGAGTCACTGGATCTTTTAGAAGAGCCAAAGGTGCTCATAAGTACCGCTATAGTATCTGACCCGCCGCATTCTGTCCGTGATGGCGGAATGATACGTGAAGGCTATGATCATGATCTGGATGAGTTGAGGAATATCAGCAAAAACGGAAAGAGCTGGATTGCCAACTTCCAGGCAGAAGAGACAGAAAGGACTGGTATAAGTTCATTAAAGATAGGATATAATAGGGTCTTTGGATATTACATTGAAATTACAAATATACACAAGGACAGGGTTCCTGAAACGTATATTCGCAAGCAGACACTTAAGCATGCCGAGAGATACATTACACCAGAACTCAAGGAGTATGAGACAAAGGTACTTACCGCGGATGACAGGGCGAAGGACCTGGAATACGAATACTTTCAGAAGATCAGGGAAGAAGTGTCAACTTATACTGAACGTTTACAGAAGACTGCAGATGTTATTGCCCATTTAGACGTCCTTTCAACACTTGCAAATATAGCTGCCGAGAAC
>CAXMPV010000068.1:0-8627 GCA_964195175.1 uncultured Thermodesulfobacteriota bacterium
TTTTGAAAAATTTGATAGATGTTGACGGATTTGAGTTTGAAACAACTTTTGCTGATGTACAAAGTTTGAACGAAGGCGCCCAGGCAAGGGATTTTGATATTGTTAAAATCTCTTATGGGAACATCTGGAATGTACAGGACAAGTACGGACTCTTATATTCCGGTGGAGCCATGGGGTATGGATGTGGCCCGCTTCTACTCTCTACAAAATCAAACAGCCTTGATCCGGATATTCCTGTCGGTATCCCCGGTGAGAATACAACCGCTAACGCCCTCCTCAGGTTTTGGGCTACAGGCGAAGGCGTAACTTATAAAGCGGAATATGCCGCCTTTGATGAATTGTATCGCGACTTGTTCAGTGGAGACAGGATACAGAGCCTGGTCATTCATGAGAATCGTTTTACTT
The DNA here is from genome assembly GCA_964195175.1 of uncultured Thermodesulfobacteriota bacterium. Classification (GTDB taxonomy): domain Bacteria; phylum Planctomycetota; class Brocadiia; order Brocadiales; family Scalinduaceae; genus Scalindua. The sequence continues at coordinate 406 of CAXMPV010000068.1, forward strand.
ATGAACAGGACGGATTGTACCTGATTTGTGATCTGGGTGAGTATTGGGAGAGGAAAACTGAAGCACCAATCCCACTGGGTGGAATTGTGATCCGCAGAGATCTGGGGGTAGATGTGGCAAGTAAGGTGGACGGATTGATTCGGAGAAGTGTCGAGTTTGCCTGGAATAATCCTGAGAAATCTGAATCCTTTATAAAAGAGCATGCGCAGGAAACGGAAGAGAATGTGGTTAAGTCTCACATAAGTCTATATGTAAATGATTTCTCAGCACATATGGGAGATAAGGGGAAAACAGCTATAGAACGTTTACAGCAATTGATTGCACCGGCATCTGATGATGTCAAGTCGTTGTTTGCTTATTAGAGGAGAAACGAAGCACATGCTTAAAACGTATTTAGTTGCTTATGTAAATTACTAATATAGTTTTTTTGTATAGTATGTCCGTTAAGTACCAAATAGTAAACTCCAAATTACAAACAAATCCCAATACAGAAATCCAAAACCCTAAACAAGCTGATTTTGGTCACTCGGACATTGTAATTTGGAATTTGTTTGTAGTTTATGATTTGAAATTTGTAATTTACTTACCATTGCCGGTAAGTTCTTGAACTATATCATACTGTTCCCTTGCTTTATCACGCATCCCTACTTTTATATATGCCTGTCCAAGATTATTATATGCGCCGATATAATCAGGTTTTTGTTCAATGGCTTTCTTAAAATTGCTAATCGCTAGGCTATAATTACTCTGTTTGAAATAAACATATCCAAGATTGTTGTAAGCTTCCGCGAAGTCAGACTTAAGTTTAATGGCTATATTATATTCACCAATAGCCTCATCAAACCTCTCCATCTTTAAAAAGAGATTGCCAATGTTCAGATGAGATTGCGGGATATCAGGATTAAGTCCTAATGCTTTTTTATACTCTTCCATCGCCTCCTTAGCCATACTATTTGCTTCGTATGCAGCGCCCAGGTTTGTGTGTGCCTCTACCCAGTCCGGTTTGATTTCCAATCCTTGCTTGAATGACTCAATTGCAAGATCGAATTCCCCTTTCTGAGTATACACACAACCCATATTAAAATATGCTTTCTCGAAATATGGAAAAACGCTTATAGATCTCTTATATTCTGCGATAGCGTCATCAAGCTTTCCCTGTTTCCAATGCATAGTACCTATATCGTAATGTTCTTCCGCATCTCTCAGCTTATCACTGCAACCGGAGTTCATTGTGATAAATAGAAACGATAATATTGAAATACCCAGAAGCGTAAGTAAATTTCTTTTCATTTTTATTCTTCCCATAATTGTGTGCTGAAATATCTGCTACCGGTATCAGGAAAAAGGGTGACTATCACTCCTTCTTCTATTTCCCCAGCCAACGCTACAGCTCCTTTCATAAAGGCGCCTGACGATTGCCCAACAAAAAGAGCCAGTTCTCTGGCCAGAATACTACACGTCTCCTTTGCCTCCTCTGAGGTTACATGAAATACGTGATTTTCTATAAAGTCATCCCGGTAAATCTTTGGTTTTATATACTCATCACCCATTGGCTTCAGCCCCTCAATTCCGGGGAAATCCTCTGGCTGGATGACATAAATTTTTATGTCCGGGTTGTGCTCCTTCAACCTTCTGCCAACACCCATCACGGTGCCGCCAGTACCAACACCGCAGATAAAGTGTGTAACCCTGCCCTTAGTCTGTTCCAGGATCTCTTTACCTGTTGTCTCATAATGGGCGATTGGGTTGCACTCGTTAGCATACTGGTCAGGCATGTAATATTTATCCGGATTTTCTGCCAGCATCTCATGTGCTTTTCTTATAGCTTCATCATATCCATTTATAGGATCAGTCGTGATAATTGTTGCCCCGTAAGCCCTGATAGTTTGCATTCTCTCTTTGCTGGCATTCCCGGGTATAACCAGATCCACTTTATAGCCCAATGCGGATCCAATCATTGCATATGCTATTCCGGCGTTTCCCGATGTAGAATCCAAGATTGTCTTGTCTTGAGTAAGTTTTCCGGATTTTATCGCCTCTCTTATCATTCTCAAGACCGGGCGGTCTTTTACCGATCCTCCCGGGTTGAGATACTCGAGCTTAGCGTATATCTCCACTTTATCAGGTATATCATGAGAAGTACGAACCCTTACCAAAGGAGTGTTTCCGACATACTGCAAGACGGTATTGCTTATCTTTTCATCAATATCCAGGCTTTCGATTCCACCGCTCATCTTTTACTTTTTCTTTCTTGTAATAAATATGCTAAATGACATGAGGTTTTTTCCTTAGTGGTTATTGCATACCGACTTAAACACCCGGAACCCGCAGAATTTTTAATCGTTTATTATAGTAATGATTGTTAATATGTCAATTAAAGTTACCATATCAGACGAATAAGATGTTAAAATACCCTACTTCAACAAAAGACATTCTACTTATTCCACAAATATTTAAGTATTCGCCTGTTTTACACATTGATTTCAATGGCATTCATTATTATACTTTTTCGTAATATGTTTATATTTAATAAAAGATAAGGAATAAGGCTACAATGGTTTTTCGTTAAAATTATGAAATTAATATTTGGAAAGGCATTATGAATAATAATTATATCTTCATTTCACACGGTACAAAATATAACGAACTTTTAATAACTCTGCGTAAAGGCATTGAAGATCAGGGACTGAAAACCCGTGTTGCCCAGCATGAAGCAGCGCCAGGTGATAAATTGAATTCTGATACAAAACAGGCGATTGAACAGGCAGATGCATTTATTGCTGTCGTTGGGCCAGAAACAATAAATTCTCCCCAGGTTTTGAAAGAAATAAAATACGCTCTGGAAGTAAACGGAAAAAACGCAGATGATTACAAAGTGATACCATTGCTGTTGGCAGGTGTTAAGCCGGCAGAGTTAAATAAGCATTTTGGAGACAAGCCGGTTGGATTACAGATTCAGATCGGTACTGGTGGTATAAATGAGACCGTATCTAAAGTATCTGCGGTATTGAATAAAAGAATTTCTGACAAACGTGAAAGCACCCTCCTCGCCGGTATAGAAAATTCCCTGCGGAAACTATCACCGGCTATTCGTGAGAAAATTAAACCACTTGGTGTATTTCAGGGAGGTAGTAGTATTTCAAACATAGCAAACGTTCTACAGCTGAACGACGCTGAAAGAGACCTACTGGTTAATGAATTACGTGAAATTAACCTGGCAAAACCAATGCCTTATGGTTTTCTGCACTTTCATCCATCTCTATGTCCTTTTCTCCTGAATGAGTTGGATGAAGCCACGCTAGATAGAAGCAGGAGCAGATGGTCAGAATGCCTGCGACAATTAAGTGAATTTCTGCATAAGCAACAATCTGAAGATTCAAAACTTGCGGATGAGTTGACACTCATGGAACTTCCTAATCTGATAAAATCCATGGAATACGTACAGGCACAGAAAGTACCTGAAGTAACTCTGGACAGGGCCACATTACTTGAACAATTGATAGCACATCTGGACAAGCCTGATATTCTGGTAAAAGTAAAGGCGATTCAGGAAGAGGAGAAGAGTAGGTCTTCAGAATGGAACTCTAAAAGATTTGAAACATTGAGGTTGCAGGTTGAAAAATATCTGGAAATGGGGAACCTCCCACAGGCATTAAGTGTCGCACAGGTAATGCTGGATAAGTGCTTGAAAGCCGGTGATCAAAGTTATGAGGGAGCAGACCACGACACAGCAGAGGCATACGTACTACTTGGACGGGTTCTGAGAATGGGAGGTGCTTCTGAAAACGCACTTCAAGCAATTAATGAAGCACTCAAACGCTTTGAACAGATTGCCAGCCGGAAAAACTCTGACCCTGCCGGAATAATGGCGTCCGCTTCACTCGCCAAAAAAGGAGAGTGCCTTCTCGATCTTGGCCGCCTGGACGAATCAGCTGCCGCTTTTGAGGAGTGCATACGAGTCGCTGAAAAATTCAATAGCAAAAAACATGCAGCCATAGGAAAAGGTCAACTTGGAACTGTTCGTTTGTCTCAGGACCGATACGAGGATGCTATTAAGGCACACGATGAAGCACGGGAGATATTTGAAAATCTTGGTGATTTGGATATGGTTGCAGTTGCCTATCAGCAGATGGGCGCGGTACATGAGGAGATCGGTCAATTTGAAGAAGCAGAGCAGTCATTCAAGAAATCTCTTGCCATTTCTGTAGGGCAGAAGAACCTCCTGGACCAGGCCAAGAATCTGGGGAGGCTCGGAAGTTTTTATGCGAAAGTAGGACGCACAGATGAAGCAGTAACTTTTCTACAACAGTCAGCAGGAAAATATGTAGAGATCAAGAATATGGCAGATGAGGGACGTGTACGTGGAAATCTGTCTATTACATTAATTACACTTAAACGTTACGAAGAAGCCAGACAGGAAATCCAGCGAGCTATTGAATGCTTTAAGCCTTATGGCCACAGTGTTGAACCATGGAGAGCCTTGGACAAACTGCGTGAAATTGAACTTGCTGACAGTAATCAGGAAGCGGCGGCACAGGCGCGTGAACAGGCGATCCAATTATATCTCGCATTCCGTAGTGATGGCGGAGAGGATCAGAATCCGGGCGCAAGATTATGTACCTTATTTGATGATGCAATGGGAAGTCAACCATCGGAAGAGGTAAAAAAACATCTGGATGAAGTGGCAAAAGACCCGAAAATACCAGATGAGGGTAAGCTGCTGATTTCAAAGTTACAGTCCGTCCTTACCGGTTCTCGTGATAAGGAATTGGCCTCTGATCCAAATCTGAATTATATCGATGCTGCCGAGATTCTGTTTCTGCTGGAGAAACTTGAGAAAAGGAAAGAGCAGAAAGTCGAGGATTGAGAATTGTTGATTGTACGCAGGAGATACTAATCATCAAACAAATTACAAATTCAGGTCAAGCCACTATAGCTACAAAATGATCCTTCGACTCCGATCAGGATGACGTCACACTGAGCGGAGTCGAAGTTCTATCATTTTTGAGATTCTTCGCTTACTCAGAATGACAATGATTTAAGGAGTTAGGTATTAATGTTCTAGAAAACAGATTGTAGCTCTTTTACAATGTATTGTGGCGTCTCATTATTCATAACCCTCATTGCGTTCTCTGCTATCATGGTGTACCTTCTAATTAGAGCTTCTCTCGTATCACCGGCTATATGAGGAGTAAGTATAACATTTGGAAATCTTCTCAATTCACTATGCTCCGGAAGAGGCTCTGTTTCATACACATCCAGGGCTGCCTTTTTAAGAACTCCGCTTTCTAATGACACAATTAAATCACTCTCATTGATAATTGCCCCTCTGGACGTATTTATCAACCATCCAAGTCCTGTACCACCTATTTTTTCCAGCTCCTTTTTTCCAATCAATCTTTCCGTCTTGCAACTGCCATTGTTTATTAAAGGAATTAGAATAGAAACTATATCAGATTTTTCCAATAGATAGTCAAAATCAACAATATCTACAAAATCAAGCCCTTCACTCCCTCTCTCCCTGTTCTTCCTACATGCTATTATCTTCATTCCAAATGCATGAGCCATCCCGGCCTGTATCCTGCCAATGTTACCATACCCAATCAAACCAAGTGTTTTTCCGGCAAGCTCAATACAAACCCCCCGGTTCCATTTGCCATCCGTCATCTCCTGCCCGTAATCTCTGTCGTTCCTGGCCAATGCCAACACAAGGTACATTGCATGCTCCGCAACTGATTGAGCTGTAATACCTGGCATATTGCATACAGGAATTTTTCTCTCTCTGACCGACTCAAGGTCTATCGTATCGTATCCTGTCCCATACTGAAATAATCTTACCTTCTCTGCACTCATTATCATTTCCCTGGTAATCATGGCCTTGTCCGGATACACAACATCAGCATCCACTATCTCCTTAGATATAGCATCTGCATCGTGTTGATCTCGAACCAGAACGATGTTCTCCTCAAAGCCTTTACTACTGATCACGGACTTTATGGTCTTTACCATTAATCCGTCATCATCTGAGCATAACAATATCTTTAATTTTTTTAACATCTCTAGTATTTTTTAGAATTTAACTATACTTACCATCAGTAATATCAAATAAAGAATAAATACTGCCACCGATTTATTTTACACACCCGCCCTTGCTGGAAGGGATTCAGGCGGAGGAATCACAGAAACAAAAACAATTAAACTATACAATCTACTTCTTGTCTTCTTCTGTCCCGGAAGGAATCGGCAAATTTACTTTACCGGATCTCTGTTCACGAAGAATACGTAAATTTTTCTCTTTAATATGACTTTCATCTCCAATGATCGTATGAAGATCAAGAGCAGGTGAATATTTGCTATTGGGAACGGTCCTTCCTAAAGCCTCTGCCATTGCCCTTATGTGATGAGGTGCTGTGCCGCAACAAGCCCCTATGTAATTTATCCCAATCTTTTCTGCTTCAACAGCATACCTCGCCATTTCAATCCTGGTGAGAACAAACGGATCAAGTTCAAGTGGAAACGCAATATTCCCTTCAAACTCCTGTATTTGAAAATATGGTTTGTCGTCTGAGCAATGATAGGCAACCGGTTGTGTTGCGACAAAACATGACACTGCCCTTCTCAGCCTTTTTGCAAGAGGAAGCATATGGTTTGGATCTTGAAAACAATTAATACCCACTATATCGGCACCCAAATCTTCAAGCTCCTTGAAAGCGTCTTCCAACAAAATCCCATCAAACGTCTTATCGTCAGCCTTAAAACCCATAGTTATCATTGAAGGTATGCCTACAGCCTTTATAGCATCAAGGGCTATTTTTGCTTCACCCAGGTATTCAAATGTTTCGGCTATGAAAAAGTCAGTTCCATATTCGATCTGATATTTTATTTGCTCTTCAAACTGACGATAAGTTTCTTTATGGGTTGAAGGATTGCCAGGATCAAAGACCCACGTATTTGACAGATTACCTGCCACCATGATTCCGTATTCATTTGCTACATCCCGGGCAATACGAACGGCATTGCTGTTTATTTCCTTTAAACATCCTTCCATACCGACATCTTTGAGCTTTTCTTCATGAGCGTAATAAGTAACTGCCTGAAGTACTTCTGATCCGGCACGGGCAAAGTCAGTCTGGAGTTGCCTGACAACCTCCGGATGCTCAATAACCACTTGAGGCGTAAACGGCCCGGCACTCACATACCCTCTGCGCTCAAGCTCAAAAATTGCGCCTCCGTCACCAAGAACTACATCATGTTTTAGCTTTTTTAAAATCATGTTATGAAATATTACCTCCGGGTATTATTGAAGTCAACGCAAAAGAAAGATGGCGACGTTTCGATGAACCATAGATAATGAAGAACGCAGCCCTGTGTCTTCCATAATGAATATAGCCTTTTGATAAAGATAAGCAAACAGCAGAACCAATGCTATTATAACGCTAAAATGTTCCTGTTTTACTACAATTAATGCTGTTTTTTTAAACAAAGGCAACCTGCCAGAAAAAAGAGACAATATCGCTTTAAAACATAAGAACGTGCTGGCACAAAACTTAAGAATTGATAAAATCTTTTCCCGTTAAAATAAATTGTTGGTACACATATTGCGTCTAATTAATCAAAATTAATCCTTTGTTTGATATGTTGCGTCATATAAGTATCGTTTTACTTTTACAAATTTAAACGGAATAGAGTAATAATAATGAATGATACAGTATCACTAGAAGAAACAGCCAGATACGTTCGGCTTGTATTGCCACTGATGACTAAACATGGTGTCCCCATAACACCAAAGAATTATACAACATGGTATTACTACGTCTCTGGAAAAAACAAAGATCTCCGGGAAGCTATCGATTCTATTATTGAAAAGAAAGAACCGTGTTCAGAGGAAACAAACGAAAAACTTTATCAGCGCTTTGCCGTAGAAAAAGAAGAGAGTATGTTGAATGAAATTCGAGAGAAATTACAACAGACTTTGTTGACTGTTTTCGGAGAATTGGGTGAATTAAGCGAGCAAACGCAAGCATATGAATCTACAGCATTAAAGAGTGTGGGAAAATTGTCAGAGAGCATGTCTGTCCAGGATATCAGGAGTATTCTTGATGAAGTCATTGTTGCAACGAAAAAATTAAGAAGTTCCGGAGAGGCGACACAGCAAAGATTGAATGAAACGACAAAAACGTTACAGGTTTTGCAACAGGAATTTCAACAGACAAAGAGCGAAT
>CAXMPV010000068.1:8637-8959 GCA_964195175.1 uncultured Thermodesulfobacteriota bacterium
TAGTAGATTTTCTGACTGGTGTTTTGAATAGAAAAGGGTTTGATGAATCGCTGGCAAAGTCCATCAGCGAGGCTACAGACCACTTGTGCTTATTGATTATAGATATAGATCACTTTAAGAAATTTAATGATAAGTATGGGCACATTGTGGGTGATGAAGTTCTACAGTTTGTGGCAAAAAATATCCAGAAAGATGTCAGAGGAAATGATTTAATAGCACGCGTCGGTGGAGAGGAATTTGCGGTGATTCTTCCGAAAACCCCACTTCTGGGTGCCGTTACTGTGGCTGAAAATATACGGGCTTCGATTGCCCGATTAAAACT
>CAXMPV010000069.1:0-8957 GCA_964195175.1 uncultured Thermodesulfobacteriota bacterium
GTTCCAGGTGGTGCTCTTTTGAATTTTGGTACTTATCCTAGGACCCCAATGTATGAACAGGTTGTCTATGATCGTCCGTTCCATACTGATGACGGAAGACTTCACTCGTATTGTGATATTCCAGAAGCGATTGAATACGGTGAAAACTTTGTATGTCACAGGGAAGCTATAGAGGCAACACCTTATATACCAAATGTGATAGTCAGTACAAATCCATATATTCGACCTGAAGATTATGGAATTCCAAAGGACCATATGGGTGCTGACGAACGCCATGTAAGGAATATTAAGATGCCATGGAGCGAAGTTAAGAAGACGAAGAATCCTCTGTGGGAAAAGGGATACAGGTTCTATTGTGTAACTCCTAAAACGAGGCACAGGGTACATTCACAGTGGAGTACGGTTGACTGGAACCTTATCTGGAATAATAACTTTGGCGATCCATATAGAATGGACAAACGAAGCCCGGGTGCTGGAGAGCATCAGTTGCACATAAATCCAGCTGCGGCTAAAGATCTTGCTATCAATGATGGTGATTATATCTACGTTGATGCAAATCCTGTTGACAGGCCATACAGGGGATGGAAACCGAATGATCCATTCTATAAAGTAGCAAGGCTTATGGTAAGGGCAAAGTATAATCCTGCGTATCCATATCATACAACGATGATGAAGCATTCGACCAATGTTGCCACAGAAAAGAGTGTTAAAGCACATGAGTCGAGGAAGGATGGCATGGCAATGTCTAAAGATGGATATCTTTCTAACTTCAGATATGGTTCTCAGCAGTCGATAACCAGATCGTGGTTAATGCCGATGCATCAGACAGATACCCTCTTCCATAAGAAGAAAGTTTACATGGGATTCATGCATGGTGGTGAAGCTGATAACCATGTTGTAAATACGGTTCCTAAAGAAACCCTTGTCAGGATTACTAAAGCTGAAGATGGTGGTTTAGGTGCTAAAGGAGTCTGGGAACCGGCAAGAACAGGTTTCACTCCTGCAAATGAAAGTAAGTTTATGAAACTGTATATTAGCGGTGGCACTACGTCAGTTGAATAGTTTCAAATGAGTAGTTTTACGTTTAAGAATATGATTTAATGTAGTTCTAAAAAGCCCCTGACTTTTAGTCAGGGGCTTTTTTTAATTTGAAGTAAAGAAAATAGTATTTATAATGGATTTACTGTTTTAGATCGCTATGGTGAAAAATATTATCCTCTGACTCCCTTTATCTGTCTGCCAGTCTCTTTGGCGGAGATGTTATCACTCTGAGCGGAGTCAAAGTGTGTGTGTTATTGAATTAACTACACATAAATTATGTATATGAAGTTTAATATTAAGGAGTAACTTTGCAAGTTTCGTTAGTGTTTCCACCTTCCTGGATGCCATCTCAACCGTTCTTAAGTCTTCCATCACTGCAGGGCTTTTTAAAGAATATGGGAGTAGAGAATGTTTCAATACGTGATTTGAATATTGAAACTATGGATGCATTACTCTCTTCTGAAAAAGTTAAAAAGACCCTTGTCATAATAGAGAAAAGACTGCATGAAGGAACAGGAGCTATTGGGTCGGAGGAAAACCCTGAAGAAGTGCATTCAAGGCTTAGCTGGGCCAAGGAGGTGATAGAAAGAGAGAATATGGTTCAGAATGTTGAATGGGCAAAATCGACATTAAAATCTCAGGGCTTTTATGAAATTGATGATTATACAGAGAGCTGGAAGATAATTGACAGGTGGCTGCAGGCATTTGGAATGTTGTACTATCCATCTGAGATATCAATTGCCGATAATTCCATGAGATACAGTGTGTATTCGTCAGAAGATGTATTAAAAGCGGTTAATAATGAAAATGAGAATCCGTATCATGACCTCTTTAATGAACATATTATCGATTCTATGATTCAGGAGGATCCGGATCTTGTTGGAATATCTGTAACCGCAACTTCACAGGTAATGCCTGCGTTTACACTGGCCAAACAGTTAAAGGAGAAGAATAGCGCTCTTCATATAACAATGGGTGGTAGTGTATTCACAAAATTGATTGATAACCTTCAGCAGAATCATCTGCTTTTTGACCTTGTTGATAGCTTTATCGTATTTGAGGGAGAACATGCGCTTCTGGGACTCATTGAACAGCTTGAAGGAAAGAGGGATTTCAGTAAAGTACCCAATCTTGTGTATAAAGAAGGTGACAGAATTAGAGTCAATGAGCCGTTTCACATAGAAGATATAAATTTACTGCCTACTCCGGATTATGATGGCTTTCCACTGGACCTGTATCTGTCTCCAAAGAGAGTTTTGCCATTGCAGGGATCCAGGGGCTGCTATTGGAGAAAGTGTACTTTCTGCAATCTTCACGTTGATAATCTGAAATTCAGATTAAGGAATCTGGATCTGGTGCTTGAAGATATGGATAGACTTAAAGAAAAATATGGTGCTGAATACATGTTTTTCAGTGATGAATGTATGCCAGTTAAGCAGTTAGACAGTTTGAGTTCGAGGTTAATCGAGAAAGGTAACAACGTTAAATGGATGGCAGGTATAAGATTTGATAAGGGACTCACAAAAGATATATTAAGTAAAGCACGAGAAGCAGGTTGCCTTAAGATGGTGTTTGGACTTGAGTCCTCTAATAAAAGAGTCCTTTCATTAATGGATAAAGGAATAGAAACAGAAATAACGAAGAGCATTATAGATAATTGTGACGAGACAGGTATTGCAATCCATATGTATGTTATTGTTGGTTTCCCATCAGAAACCAGAGAAGAAGCGTTAGAAACACTTGATTTTGTAATATCTAATGAAAAATTCATGAAATCAAAAGGTGCATCCTGTCTTGCCTGTCTTTTTGAGCTTGAAAAACATGCCCCCATATTGCGTGATCCTGGTAAGTATGGATTGACTAAAATTGGGCATCCAAAGCAGGACGATCTGAGTTTGGGTTATTTTTACGAGACTGACAGGGGGATGACACCTGATGAGTCAAGTGAGGTTTATGAGCATGTAAGGTCAGAAATAGACAAAAGGCTTTCCATATTTCCTTACAACTTTTCAATGTCAGATGGGTTACTGTACTTAGACCACTGTCCAAATGAAACTGTTGAATCAGCTCTAAGTGTTACGCAAAGTGAGATGATATAAATGAGTGACGAAATAATAGATCATGGAAGAAGGGCTTTCTTCAAGGAGACATTTTCCTATTTTGGAAATGCAGTCAGTGAGATTGTAAAAAATAAGGTGGAGACTATTACGAAGAATAGTCCTGATAGTAGCTCTAATTCTAAAGTACGAAGATACATAAGACCGCCGGGAGCAGTATGTGAAGAGGAATTCATTGCCTTGTGTACTAAGTGTGATGAGTGCATAAAGGTCTGTCCGCATGAAAGCATAAGGAAACTGAACAAAGATTTCGATATTGCAGACGGAACACCCATTATTATACCTGAAGAAACACCATGTTATCTGTGTGAAGATTATGCCTGTATAAAGGTATGTAAGGATGGTGCGTTGGTAGAGGTGAATGATGTGGAAGAGGTTGCGATGGGGAAGGCGGTTATAAATGAGGATAACTGCATGGCATATGGTGTGCAATTTTGTGAGCAGTGTGTGAGGAATTGCCCTGTGCCGGGTGCCATCTATCTTGAAGACAACAAGCCTGTTGTTATAAAAGAGAAATGTGTGGGTTGTGGTATTTGTGAAAATGTATGTAAGGCTGTAAATCAGCCAATAGCCATAAGAGTTTCTCCAGTGTAATTAAAATTTAAGGATTTAGGGATTGAGGAATTCTGGCACTAGTAAAGAGATTGAAAATTTAAGTAATCCCTGAATCCATAAATTAAACAATAAAGGTATATATATGAATGAATGTAAGAAGCAGTCAACATGTGAATTTTGTCGAGATTTTGAGACATGTAAGAAGCCTGAAAAAGGGCTAAAGCACAATGAGTGGGCATTAAGTAACAGGATGGCCAAGATAAAGAAAAAGATTATGGTCATGTCTAATAAGGGTGGTGTCGGCAAGAGCACGGTAACGGCCAACCTGGGAGTGGCATTAGCAGAAATGGGCCACAAGGTAGGAATTGCGGATGTGGACATACACGGTCCTAATATTCCTAAGATGCTTGGTGTGGAGGGGGGACGGCTTAAGGACGATGAGAATGGTATTAATCCGTTGTCTGTTAATGATCGTCTTAAGGTTGTTTCAATGGCCTTCCTCGTAGAGAATCCAGATCAGCCGGTTGCGTGGAGGGATACTGCAAAATGGGATTATCTTAGAGAACTGGTAGGCAGCATAAACTGGGGAGAATTGGACTTCTTATTGTCAGACCTTCCGCCCGGTACAGGTCATGAGGCGATCAGTATGATAGAGTTGATGGGCAAAGTAGATGGGACCGTCATTGTTACTACGCCACAAGATGTATCACTGCAGGATGCGCAAAAGGCCATACTCTTTGCAAAGGACAGCGGTGTGCCCGTTATCGGGATAGTCGAAAATATGAGTACGCTGACTTGTCCACATTGTAGCGGTGAGATAGATGTATTCAAATCAGGTGGAGGAGAGAAGATCGCGGAGAAGATGAAGGTTCCATTTCTTGGGAGGATACCTCTTGATCCAGCGATAACTTCCAGTTGTGACGATGGAAAAGCTATTGCTGCTAGCGATGACGGGTCTAAGAATTATACAGCGTTTATTGATATTGCGAAAAAAATAGCTGTATTCTGACTTGTAGTGATGTACATTCATAATTAATAGATTATAATATTAGTATAGCCAATATTGAAGCCGTCTTTTTTATGCTTCAGGCGGTGTAAAAAATTAACATGATTTGTTGAGTATAAAATGATAGATAAGCATTCCAGAAAAATTAATTATCTGAGAGTTTCTGTTACTGACTTGTGTAACTTAAGATGTGTATATTGCATGCCTGCAGGTGGAACAGAGTTGAGCGACAGGGATGAAATTCTCAGTTTTGAAGAGATTCTGAAAATTATAAAACACGGGGTAGGCCTAGGTGTAAACAAGATAAGGCTTACCGGAGGAGAACCTCTAGTCAGGAGAGATATTACCTCTTTTATTAAACAAATTTCTGATATTGATGGTATCAATGACATCGCATTAACGACAAATGGGGTTAACCTGAAGGAGTATGCGGATGCATTGAAAAAGAGTGGTCTCTCAAGATTGAATATCAGTCTGGATACACTACGCGCAGATCGGTTTTCTGAAATAACAAGAGGTGGTAATATTCAGGATGTCTTTGATGGTGTGGAAGAGGTCCTGAAGGTTGGCTTTACCGGCACCAAAATGAATGCAGTAATAATGCGTGGTGAAAATGATGATGAAATACTGGATTTTGTTAGATATATTATGGAGAGGGACATTGAGTTGAGGTTTATAGAGCTGATGGCCTCCGGGTGGAAGAATATGGTTGATGCAGATAGATTTATGCCGTCTTCTGAGATAATGGAAAAAATACAGGAAATTGGTGAACTGGTTCCAGTCAATGAAAGAATAGGTGGGGGCCCTGCCATTATTTACAAAATAAAAGGTGCACTGGGATCAATAGGGTTTATCTCAGCGGTTTCAAAACCGTTTTGTAGTACCTGTAACCGTCTGAGACTTACGTCTGATGGTAAATTGCGTTCGTGTTTGTTGAGTGGCGGAGAGGTTGATGTGAAGAACATACTTCGCACTTCTAAACTTGATGATGAAGGTTTAGCTAATGAGTTAACAGAAGCATTTATAAAAGTGACAACTATGAAGCCTATTGTACATTCAGGAGAGAACAAGGCTGTAATGAATCAGATTGGCGGATAATCAGGGCTCAAATTTTATTTCAATATTATAATAATGAATGAACCGACATTAACACACATTGACGAAAATGGTGCTTCTCGAATGGTAGATGTCAGCAATAAGGAAATAACCGAGCGTGTTGCTGTTGCCCATGCCTCAGTCGCTATGAACGCTCAAACATTCAGCTTGATAATGGATAAGCAGGTAGCAAAGGGGGATGTACTAGAAGTTGCTCGCGTAGCCGGCATAATGGCTGCAAAAAAAACAAGTGAGCTGATTCCGATGTGTCATCCACTAAGTATAAATTCTGTTAAAATTGATTATACAAATAATAGTAAAGATACTATTAAAATAACGGCAGAAGTTAAGATTACAGCAAAGACAGGTGTTGAGATGGAAGCACTCACTGCAGTCTCAGTGTGCGCTCTGACCATTTATGATATGTGCAAATCTGCAGACAAATCAATGCAAATAAGTGACATTTATCTTGCCAAAAAAACCGGCGGAAAAAGCGGCACTTTCGAAAGAAAATAGAGAAGTGGTTTGATATATACTTTTTAGCTCTTCTGACCCTTCTTTTGTACTTTTGCCCAAGTGTCGCGTAGCGTTACGGTTCTGTTAAAGACTATTTTCTCCTTTGAGGTATCCCCATCTACACAGAAGTAGCCAAGCCTCTCGAACTGAAATCTGTCGAGTGTATTAGCATCTTTGAGGCTTGGCTCAATCATGCAGTCTGAAAGTGTCTTGAGTGACTCTGGATTTAGATTAGATTTGAAATCTTCTCCATCTGCAGTGTCTTCAGGGCGCTCCTTAGTGAAGAGATGGTCATACAGTCTGACCTCTGCACGTAATGCATGGGTTGCTGATACCCAGTGAATAGTGGACTTAACTTTGCGACCGTCAGGTGAGTTTCCTCCACGTGTGGCAGGGTCATAACTGCAACGCAATTCTACGATCTGCCCGTTGTCATCTTTGACCACATCCGTACATGTTACAAAATAAGCATAACGTAGTCTGACTTCTCTACCTGGTGCAAGACGAAAAAACTTTTTAGGAGGATTTTCCATAAAATCATCCTGTTCAATGTAAAAAACTTTTGAAAAAGGCACCTTCCTGGTACCTGCCTCAGTATCTTCAGGATTGTTTACCGCATCCATCCACTCTTCCTGCTCTTCCGGATAATTATCTATAACAACTTTTAATGGATTTAGTACCGCCATAACACGATTTGATGTTTTATTAAGATCTTCCCGCACACAATGTTCCAGTAGTGCAATATCAATTGTACTGTTAAACTTATTTACGCCTATGCGCCTGCAGAATTCGAGAATTGATTCCTGGCTGTATCCTCGCCTGCGCATGCCGCTGATAGTTGGAATGCGGGGGTCGTCCCACCCCACAACATGCTTCTCCTAAACCAGCTGCAAAAGCTTACGCTTACTCATAACGGTATAAGTAAGTTCTAAACGTGCAAACTCAATCTGCTGAGGGTGATGAATCTCCAGTTTATCAAGATACCAGTCATAGAGCGGTCTGTGATTTTCAAACTCCAGTGTACAAATAGAGTGGGTAACACCCTCAATAGAATCTTCAAGTCCATGGGCCCAATCGTATGTTGGATAAATACACCATTTACTACCGGTACGGTGGTGTTCTGCGTGTAAAATTCGATACATAACAGGATCACGCATATTCATGTTGGGAGACGACATATCTATCTTGGCACGAAGTACACGGGAGCCGTCTTTGAACTCACCTTGCTTCATACGGCCGAACAGATCCAGGCTCTCCTCAATACTTCTGTTACGATATGGGCTCTCTTTGCCTGGTGTAGTCAGCGTTCCACGATATTCTCTCATCTCTTCTGGATTCAGTTCACAGACGTAAGCAAGACTCTTATTGATTAATTTGATTGCACAATTATACATTTGGTCGAAATAATCTGAAGCGTAGTAGAGATGCTCGTCCCAATCCCAACCCATCCAACGAACATCTTCCTGGATAGATTCCACGTATCTTGCTTCTTCTTTGACGGGATTGGTGTCATCAAACCTCAGGTGGCATTGTGCACCCTCATTTTCAGCAGCAATGCCGAAATTCAGGCAGAATGACTTGGCATGTCCAATATGTAGAAAGCCGTTCGGCTCAGGAGGGAATCTTGTGATTACTTCACCGTTCCACTTCTTTGTCCGGTTGTCTTCAGCAACAATTGTCCTGATAAAATCGACTGAAGACTGTTTGTCGGTTTCATTATCTTTATTTTGTTCGTTTTCTTGTCGTCCCACTTGGCTCGCCTCTATAATATATTGTCGTATATTTACTTATATTCAAAATAACTTAAGTATGTTATCAATAATCATGCATTATTTACAGTTTAAAGTTATCTGAATGCTATGTTAAATAAATGGTGCAGGTATTGACATTCTAGTTCTTGTTCGATACAGTGAAACAAGCAAGTATATAATGGATATATAAGAGATTGATATTTATTTAAATAAAGAGGGAAGGAGTACGGATTTTATGAAAAATGTATTAATAATCGGTCATTGTGATCTGGATAACCCGCAAATTACTTCATTGATAGAGAAGACTTTTTCTGTAAAAACAACGAGACTAAAGATGTTAGAGAAGGCCGTTGAGTCTTTGGAAAAACAGGATTATGATTTAGTCATTATCAACAGGATAGGTGCGTTTGATCAGGAAAGTGGTCTGGAGTTAATTAAGGCAATAAAACAGGATGGACGTTTCAAGATGCCTTTGATGATGGTTACTAACTACAAAGATCAAATGGAAGAAGCTATAAAATGCGGAGCCGTTCCGGGATATGGCAAGGACAGGTTACATGACAAGGATACTATAGAATTGTTGAGTCAGTATCTGTACGAATAGGTGTAATTTGTATGACCATCTTTAGATAAAAAAATGCAATTGAGATAATGAGGCTTTATGACTTGATTTTTAAACGATAATGATATACTATTTTTTTGTAAAGCATTATTGTCAGGCAAGATATACCTGTTCTGTTTCTCAAATTACAGATTGTTGTCTCTGATACGTTATTATTAATGAACCTTTTTAAACAATCAAATCTATGACAAGAAATATCCTCTTAATTTTACTTTCACTAATACTGACTATTGAAGCAGGCTGTAAGATGCTTC
>CAXMPV010000070.1:0-8730 GCA_964195175.1 uncultured Thermodesulfobacteriota bacterium
GGTATTTGTGCCAATAATCAACGATTTACAATAATAAATTCCATAAATTGATCTAATATTTCCGCTTTTCATGTACATGAGAACCTTTTAATTTAACGTATTGAGTCTGCACAATGTGCTTAGGCTAGCCATGGCCGCATGGGACATACAATAAATCATGCGACAGTAAAATGCTGATTTTTGATTTCCTCAGTCATTATGGATTTTCTGGTAAACAAAGAGAGTTTTATTGTTATAATCCAAACCATGTTGAACGAACTTACTATATCCAACTTTGCATTGATTGATGAGATTACTATAAAATTCGATGAAGGTTTAAATATCTTTACCGGTACAACCGGTGTAGGTAAGTCACTGATTCTTGGAGCATTAAACTTTCTTCTGGGAAGTCGGGCAACAAGTGACATTGTCAGGAGTGACAAGAAGGATGTTTCTGTAAGCGGATTATTCTTTATTAAAAGCGATCAGGTTCGCCAATGTATCAAAGAACATATTGATGAAATAGATGATGAAGAAGAGATCATCTTACAGCGAAGTTTAGACCAGAAAGGTCGAAATAGATGTAAACTCAACAATCAGCCAATTACTGTATCTCTATTAAAAGAAATTGGGGATATATTGGTAAATATACATGGCCAGCACGAACATGAATCACTGACAAATCCGCTACAACAACTCAGTATACTTGATAGCTTTGGGAAACTGGATGATCTTAGAATTGAATATTCCGGTCTCTATAGCAAAGCATTAGAAAAAGAGAAGCTGTTATCTTCACTAAATGACAGGCACGGTGAAAGAAAGAAACAAATTGGTCTTTATAATTTTGAGATTAATGAGATTGAAAGCTGTCGATTATTACCGAAAGAAGATGAACGACTGGAAGCAGAGCGTTATATTCTAGCAAATTCAGAGAAAATCCAAAATGTCTTGTCATTATGTTCTGACAATTTATATGAGTCTGATAATTCCATAATTGACGGGCTAAAAGTGATATCAAATGAACTTTCCAAAATTGTGGATATTGATAAAGGCTTTGAAAATACTTTAGAAGTGTGTAACCAGGCAATGTACCAATTAGAAGACATTGCAGGTACACTGAGAAATGATGTTGAAAAATATGACTACGATCCGGGGCAATTAGAACAAATTGACGAGCGAGTAGAAACAATTAAAGGTCTTAAGAGGAAATATGGCAATTCGATCGAAGATGTACTTTCTCACTGCGAGACGTCCAAAGTGAAGCTGGAGCAATTGTTAAAGGAAAATGATGATGTTGGGATTGTAGAAACCGAATTGATGCAATTTAGGAAGGCGGTTGTTAATGCTGGTAAAGAACTAACACAATACCGCAAAAAGGCAGGAAAAAAACTATCTACCCTCATTAAAAAGGAGTTATTGGATTTGGGGTTTGCCAACGGAAGATTTGATATTAACGTCTCTACTTTAGACGTAGAACAGACTATATTAGAGGATGCCAGCTGTTCTGGATTTGATAACGTTGAGTTTATGTTCTCCTCTAATCCGGGAGAAGATCTCAAGCCGCTTAGAAAGATTGCTTCAGGAGGAGAAATCTCCAGAATAATGCTTGCTCTAAAGCGGCATCTTGCACTGGCAGATCAGACTCCTGTCCTTGTATTCGATGAGATTGATGCAAACATTGGAGGTCGAATGGGACGGGTTATAGGCGAAAAGCTAAAGCTGGTTGCGCAGTCTCATCAGGTTGTCTGTATTACCCATCTTCCACAGATAGCCAGTTACGCAGAACAGCATTTTAAGGTAGATAAAACGGTTAAGAATAACAGAACGTTTGTAGCCATTGATATGCTCTCCGCAAAAGAACGTCTTGAAGAGATTGCAGAAATGATAAGAGGTGAAGAAAAGACAGATGTGACAAGGAAACAAGCGAAAGAGATGCTGGATGATGCAAATAAATTCAGGAAGCAGATGGCAACCGCTTAGCAATAAATGCACACGGGTTAACAATAACGGTAAATTATTTAAAAATTAACCAAAAATTAACAGATTCTTTATACTCAGCTAACAATTCAATCATAATATAGCGACTGTAAATATGTTATTCAATTACCTGCCGAAGAAAATATGTTAATTTTAGAATAATATTGAAATCTTACAGGTTTTTGTTTTAATACACAGAGTTAGTTTATACTACCGTTTAACTTATTAGATATCCATGAGAACATTCGCAAAATTATTTGCAAAATCCCCGTTTGCGCCACTGCAACAGCATATGCAGGATGTAAATGGGTGTGTGATTAAGATAAAAGAGATTTTTGAGGCGTTGGCAAAGGGCGATAGTAAAGCAGTTGAAAGGATAGCCGAAGAAATTTCAAAGCAGGAAGCAAGAGCTGATACCACGAAGAATGAATTGCGCAATCACCTTCCAGGCGGTCTTTTTATGCCAATAAGTAAGAGTGCGTTATTAGAAATATTATCATTGCAGGATGACATAGCTGACGACTGTGAGGACATTGGGATATTACTCACGCTTAAAGAACTTACATTGAAAGAAGTATTCAAAGATGATTTTAATAATTTTTTAAGAAAAAATATTGAAACATATGAACTCATTAAAGTTATCATAGAGGATTTTGATAATCTGCTTGAAACCTCTTTCTCCGGCCGTGAAGCTGAAAGAGTCAAGACGATGGTTCAAGAAGTCGCTCTAAGAGAACATGAAGCCGATATCTCTCAACGGCAGTTACTTAAGAATATATTCAGCAATGAAGATCAGTTTACTCATGGTGAACTACATCTGTGGTTATTAATTCTAAAAGAAATTAGAACACTATCCAACACTTCTGAAAAATTAGCCCACCGTATCCGCAATTTACTAGATCTTGAATAAATAATACTAGAGAGATATCACCTTGACCCCAGAAACCATACTCATTGTTCTTGCTTTAGTCATTAGTTTCTATATGGCATGGAATATTGGCGCAAATGATGTCGCTAATGCCATGGGAACTTCCGTTGGCTCAGGTGCATTGACCCTTAAATGGGCAATTCTCGTCGCCGCTCTCATGGAGTTTGCAGGGGCATTTTTAGTAGGATCTCATGTCACAAACACTGTTAGAAAAGGGATTATTGATCCTGTTGTCTTTATCGGTGATCCAAACAGCTATATCTATGGTATGATGGCAGCGTTATTGGCGGCAGGCGCATGGCTAAACATTGCGTCGTATAAAGGTTGGCCTGTCTCTACAACTCACTCAATCGTTGGTTCTGTGCTGGGATTCGGAATTGTATTCAGCGGCTTTTCATCTATTCATTGGGATACTGTTTCAAGGATTGCTGCCAGCTGGGTAGTATCACCTCTCCTGAGCGGAACAATCTCATTTCTAATATTCTGCCTTTTGCGGAGGATGATCTTTTATTCTAAAACGCCTGTCCAATCAGCAAAAAGAATAACTCCTTTTTTGGTATTTTTTGTTCTTGGCATCTTAACACTGGTGATGGTTTTTAAGGGTTTAAAGAATCTCCATATGGATCTTACACTCGAGCATGCCCTGATTCTTGCCGGTCTGGTGGGGTTACTTGGTGCTCTGATAAGTATTCCTCTGGTCAATATGGTCAAACCCTCCAAGACAGAAAAGAAACAAGATGAGCATATTGACCCAAAGGTAGAAAAAAGCATGCAGAAGGTAGTAATGCATCTGAGAAGGATCAGAGAATCTACCACTGGAGAGCTTTCTGATGAAGTAACTAAAATACTGGATGGCTCAGAAAAAATCTCAAATCAACTGGAGAAATACACTCATATAAAGCACGTAAGTAGCGATTATTTAACAGTAGAAAAGATTTTTGTCTATCTGCAGATTTTAAGTGCCTGCTTTGTCGCTTTTGCACATGGCGCTAACGACGTTGCTAACGCTATTGGACCATTGGCGGGAATTCTCTCTGCAATAAAATCAGGTGTGATTGAGATGGAAGCTCAGGTTCCCATGCTGGTTCTCTTGCTGGGAGGATTGGGTATTGTTGTCGGGCTCGCTACATGGGGATGGCGTGTTATTGAAACAATTGGAAAATGCATCACAGAGCTGACTCCGACGAGGGGCTTTGCTGCCGAATTTGGTGCTGCAATTACTATTGTATTAGCATCCAAACTTGCATTACCTGTATCAACCACACACACTCTGGTTGGAGCAGTACTTGGTGTAGGTCTTGCCAGAGGTTTAAGCTCTTTAAACCTATCTACTATTCGCGATATACTCATTTCCTGGGTTATTACAATTCCTGCCGGAGCTGCTATCACTGTTGTTTTCTTCTATATAATTAGATATGCATTTTCTGGCTGATCAACACTTATAGAAAGTTTCAAGATTATATGAAAGTTTATTTCATTGGTGCCGGTCCCGGTGACCCTGAACTCATAACAGTTAAAGGTAAAAGACTAATAGAGTCTTCCGGATACTGTATCTATGCGGGATCGTTAGTAAATAAAGAGATTCTTAACTACTGCAGTGAGGATACTAAAATATATGATTCCGCTTCAATGGCCCTGGAAGAGATCATTAAGGTCATGGAAGAAGCAAGTGAGATGGATATTGATGTTGCAAGGGTTCACACAGGAGATCCATCAATATATGGAGCGATACAGGAGCAAATGTCTGAATTGGACAAACGCGGGATTGATTATGAGGTGATCCCCGGAGTAAGCTCTTTTCTTGCCGCGGCATCAGCACTCAAACAGGAACTTACTTTACCCGGCGTATCGCAAACTATTATTATTACACGTATCGAAGGAAGAACGCCAGTACCTGAAACAGAGAAATTGGAAGTGCTTTCAAAAACAAAGGCAACTCTTTGTATCTTCCTGAGTGTTAAAGAAATCAAGAGGGTTGCAGAGATACTCAAACCCGCCTATGGGGCTGACTGCCCTGTTGCGATAGTTTATAAAGCAAGCTGGAAAGACGAGAAAATAATTAATTCCGACCTTAGAAATATTGTAGACGCTACAATTCAAAATGGTATTAAAAAGACAGCAATGATTATTGTAGGAGAAGTTCTCTCCAGGAATTTTGATTATTCAAAATTATACGACAAACATTTCAAACACGCATATCGCGATAAATCATGAAGTAAACATCAACTGGTATTTTAGACGTTGATTTTTTACATTCTACATTTATAATTATTTCTTTAACATTTTCTTTAAACTATGAAAAATTGTCCGACATGTTCAAATCCATTACAATTTAAAGAGATGACCGGTATCATTTATGGTTTTATACCTTCCTGTAATAAGAACACGTATGAGTGCACAAACTGTAATAAAAAGGTAGCCGGATTAAACTGGTTTTTGATATTTTTCTACCTTATTCTTGGTACTGTTCTTTTGTTTGAAACCGTATTTCTCGGCTTTAAATTGTTACCATTGCCTCTGAATTTATTAAATTTAATGATCGGGATTGGATCGTACATGATTATAATAAGAGGATTTCGCTTTAAAATTAATAATTAGCAGATTAACGGAGGTATTTGTATTGAAACAACCAGAACTGAAATTTTTCGTACATTTGAACATTTTATTATCTTTTTTGTTTTTAACAATCATATTTGGAGGAAAAGCAATGGCAGAAGGCCAGTCAACGTTTAACATAGATTTTCTTGATCAGGTAGAATCAATCAAAATGAAAGATCCTCTTGCTGTTGCTTTAGGCGCTATGGATAAAGATGAACCATTTGTGTATAAATATGAAGATGCAGTAAAGACTGCCGGTCATTCTTGTCCTGCTGTCTCAGGTGCGTACAGATTAACACTGATTGCATTGAAGCATCTGCACGGAGATGAAATACCTGTTAGAGGAAACATTAAAGTAACATTTAGAGGCGGTATTGGATATAAGGTTAATGGACCAATTTCTCAAGTGGTTACTCTTATAACAGGTGCTGCAGGAGAAAGTGGTTTTCATGGATTAGGAGGAGGTAAATTTAACAGGTATAATCTACTGACTTTTGATGAAAGCAGTGACGCGCCCGCAGGTGCAATCTGTTCGGCAATTTTTGAACGAATGGACAATGGAAAGAGTGTAGAGGTATCATATAATAATAGCATGCTTCCTGCTGATCCTAAGATGGGAGAGTTAATGCCTCTGTCAGTTAGCGGAACAGGCACCGATGAGCAGATTAAAGAGTTTGGCAGGTTATGGCACGATAGAATCAAAGTGGTGCTGACGGGTAACATGGAAGGAATGTTTGTAGTTAAAGAGTGATTCATTATCTTGAAAAGAGATACATTTCAAGATTGTTTAACGTGTGTTATAGAAATGTAATATTAGAAGACATTACCGGTTGCAATTATATTAAGCAGCCAGTAATGTCTTTTTTGCTGAATAGATATAGGTTATGCCGGAACCGATAGTAACTATAATCGTTATCCACAGGAATGCAGAGACTAAATATTCTGCCCAGGTTACATTCTCAAAGTGGGCGTAGTAGAGTAGCATCGCACATATTGTCCATGACTGTATGAACATCTTGGTTTTCCCCCATATATTACTGGCAAACTTTACACCTTTTGATTCTGAAAAGCCCCTTATACTACTAACCAGAAATTCTCTGGCTACTATAGTAATTACCATCCACGGTGCAACAATATCGTCTGCAACATTTACAAAGATAATAAAAGTGCCACAGATAATAACCTTATCAACAAAAGGGTCAACAAGGCGTCCCAGGTCTGTAGATAATTCCCATTTTCTGGCCAAATAACCATCCAGCCAATCTGTTGCAACTGCCACAAAAAATATAACGAGCGCTACATTAAAGTGTCTGTATGTTAGAAGAACAAAAAAGACGATTGCAAGAAAAAGACGTGAAAGTGTTATTCTGTTCGGGATATTAAAAATTACACTTTTTTTCAAACTAAGCTCCTGTTCCTGGTTGTCTATATTTTTATTGTTAATGTCCATAATATTTATTTACTTCTTTTGTGACTCCCATTCATCAAGTGTGACAAATACTTCTCTTGCCTGACTCCCTTTATATTCACCAACAATTCCCTCATCAGCCATCAAATCTATCAATCTAGCTGCACGAGAGTATCCAATCTCTAATTTGCGCTGCAGTAACGACACCGATCCACGCTGTGTTTCTAAAATAATTCTAACCGCTTCTTCGTATAGTTCATCTTTTGCAGAATTGTCTTCATTAGCAGAGCTCTGCCATAGCTTTAATTCAGGACTGAATTCTGGTTGAGACATCTGTTTAAGATAATTAACAACTCTATTGATCTCATCGTCACTGACATAAACTCCCTGCACTCGAGACAGCTTTGAGGTGCCAGGTGGCAGGAACAGCATATCACCCTTGCCTAAAAGCTTTTCAGCCCCGTTTTGATCTAAAATCGTACGCGAGTCTACCTTTGAAAAGACATGAAATGAAATTCTAGATGGTAGATTGGATTTTATCAAGCCTGTAATTACATCAACTGACGGTCTTTGAGTTGCGACTACAAGATGAATACCAACGGCTCGGGACTTCTGAGATAGCCTGATGATTGAAGCTTCTACTTCTTTTGAAGCAACCATCATCAAATCTGCCAACTCATCGATAACAATCACCATGCAAGGCATATAAGATGGAATATCATCAGGATTCGCAATCCCATCAGGATCGATTCTCTTTTGTTTCTCTGAATCACTCAGCCTGTTATATCCGGCAAGGTCTCTAACACTGGCCTTTGCCAGCAACTTATATCGCTCGTCCATTTTCGTAACAGCCCATTCTAAAACACCTGCTGCTTTCTTCATGTCAGTTACAACGGGTGTAATCAAGTGCGGAATATCCTTAAAAGCCGTAAACTCAACCATCTTAGGATCAATTAATATCAATTTCAACTCTTCAGGTCTTTGGAAAAGGAGTACACTCAATATTATTGAGTTTAAACATACTGATTTTCCTGAACCGGTAGTACCGGCAACAAGCAAATGCGGCATTGCTGCAAGATCTGTTATTAAAGGGTAGCCGGCAATATCTTTGCCCAATAGTAAGGGTATTGTACGTTTGTGAGTATCTTTACTTACCGTTTCATACAGCTCTCGCATCTGCACGGGTTTTCTATGAGTATTTGGTACTTCACTTCCAATAGTAGATTTACCAGGAATCGGTGCAACAACTCGTATACTAGGAGCCTTAAGGGCAATTGCGATATCATCAGAAAGATTTGATATTTTTCCTACCTTTGTGCCGGGTGCCAATTCCAATTCATACATGGTAACAGATGGACCTTTTTCCATACCGACAACCTCAGCGGAAATTTTAAATTGTAACAACGTCTCTTTTAATACATTCGCTTTCTCCATGATATGCTCATCACTGTCGAGTTTATGTCTTTTTAGCGGATCTAGAAGCAAGATAGGAGGAAGGACATAATCGGTATCTTTGAACTTGGTACGTCTGTTTTTAGGTACACTCTGTTCTTTCTCTTTTAATAGTGAAGCTCCCTTTCTTGTCTTTAGTTTTACAGGTGGTGGTGCAGCCGCAACACTATCAAGTTCATCCTCATCCTCAATAATGTCACTTTCCGCTCCAAAGGTTTCATCATCAAGGTCTCTATCGGAAACAGCCTGAGTGTCATCAGTCGCGATTGTTTTCGAAACTATCATCCTGCCAATCCTCTTATACGTCCAGCCAAAAAACGACTCCAGCGACTTATTGGAAATAAGCATTATGGAAATAACAAATCCCATAGTCAGTAGAATACTGGCT
>CAXMPV010000071.1:0-8608 GCA_964195175.1 uncultured Thermodesulfobacteriota bacterium
TTAAGTAAGGGCATCTCTGATTTTTTCCGGTATTGCTGTTGGTTTTTTATTTACTCCCAGGCATGCAAGGAGAGTTGAGCCTTCCGCAATGAGTTTTTCTTCGTTAACCCGCCTGATCTCATAACTAAATTCAATTCTCGCGAGTTTCATCATTGATAAACAGGTTTTAATTACCAGGAGATCATCGAACACGGCAGGGGATCGGTATTTACAATGAGCGTCTGCAACCGCCAGAAAGATATTCTCCTTTTCAAGCTCTGCGTATGAGATCCCCAGGCTGCGTAAGAATTCTATCCTGCCCATTTCAAAATAGACAAAATAGTTAGAGTAATATACTATTCCCATCTGATCAGTTTCCTGGTATCGAACTCTAACGTTTATTTCATTGCATTTCATAATTGATCGTCCTGGAAAATTAAATTAAAAGATCTAGCTGCAAGTAAAACTGACATATATTGAAAAATCCCCCTGTTTCTTATTTATTTAATAAGAGACTAAGGGGGATTTATAAATCGCTTTTACTCTAAGCCATAAACTCAGGTTATGGTCTTGCTGCCTTAAGAAATGAATCACTGTAAATCTGCTTATTCAGAAGCATTTCTGCGCAGATTGCAGCATCCATGAGTTCGGTATCAAGTACATCCATGAGAGCAGTATCCATACCCGCAGCAATTGCCATCGTTAAGAACGTTCTGCTTATTAAAGATTTCTCCTTCGTTCCCTGCGACAAATTGCTTAAACCAACCGTTATATGTGGGGAGGGGTCAGAGATAAGCTTTATCTGATTAAACACTTCCAGCATATATGCCGGCTGTTTTTGATCAACACTTATTGTGAACAAAATAGGATCTATGTAGATTTTATCCATGTCCACATCATGTTCCATCGCTTTTCCGGCAATCTCTGCTGCTATCTCAATACGTGTATCAATATTTTGAGGTATACCTTCCTTGTTCATTGTAAGACAAATCAAAGCAGCATTATGCTCCTTCGCCAGTTTCATGTATGTGTCAAGAACGTCTGGATCACCTTGAGCAGAATTAATCATAACATCATTTTTGACTACCTCAAGACCAGCTTTAATTACACTCAATTTCTGGCTATCAATTGCAATAGGTGTTTTCACCGCTTCCTGCGTTGACTCTACCAGCCATCTCATCGCATCTTCTTGATCAGCAGCAGCAGTTCCAACATTAATATCCAGATATGTAGCGCCTGCTTCAGTCTGTTTTTTTGCTAATTCATGGATAACAGTAGGATCTCTCTCTTTAATAGCCTTCTTTACATCAAGAAACATTCCATTAATTCTTTCCGCCAGGGTTATCATCTTCTTCTCCTTCTATGTAAGATTTTCTATATGTTTTTTAACAATTGAAACTGCTTCAGGGTGGTTCATCCTGATTATATCAACACCGGACTGCATCAAAGTCGTAGCGGTAATTGCTTCCCACATTATTCCTCTATCAGCAAAAGATCCCCATTGTGGGGCTTCAGTGTCAGTGGCCTTTGCTTCCTTTGCACGCCATGCTTCATGGCCAACATCGCAAATAACCGGAGTTGCCATCTGGTGATCTCCTGACAGTGCTGCCATTCTTCCTCTTTCATGAATTGAGTAGCAATACTCAATTCCATATCCTAGTGCACCTGTAGTCTGGAACATTACAATTCTGTCAGTAGGGAATCCTAAATCAGTGACAAGAATATTAATCTGCTTTCCAATGTTTATGTCAACAGGCGCTTGTGTTATCAGGTTGTGACCATCTGCAAGACACACGGCAGTAATCGTTTTGTAATTTTCCTGTCTGGCGCCTCCCAGAAGACACTTCTCTCCTTTGGCGGCCTCACTAACCTTTGGCATTATTTCATTATCTCGCTCATCATTTTCACAGCCCCATATAATAAGCGGCACATCAACCGCCTCGAGAATAGATTTAACGGTGCTCACTGTCTCATCAGCACTTTTATTTCCCCTGTCCGGGTGTATTCCATCAAGCTTCAGACAGATTAAATCAGCACCAAATTCAACGCATTTCTTTGCCCAGTTTGCAGGATTGTCTATAACATCAGCATAATGCTTTAAAAGCGGTTCTGGCCAATCTTCCGGTGGGACATCATACACATCCATTGCAATCGCGGGTTTATGGCCGGGACTTCCGTCAAAATCCATAAACGGAATACAATTTGAGCCACCTATTATAACGGTGCTACCCCTGGTACCACCTTCATCTTTTGTCGCTCCGATAGTAACTTCTTTAACGATTCCTGGACTCTTATCTACTATATTTGCAATTTCCATTTTTTATCTCCAAACTAAAAGGTGATCATTTATCCGTTGTAACTGTAACAAATTTATTCATTAACTCCTTAATTTCGCTATAAACAGCATTTTCTGTACTTATTCCAAGCAGCGATTCCCCGGACGTAATATGGTCATATATTTCATCATCAAATGTTAACTCAGCTGATACTTCAAATCCGGATTTAGTAATTTCAGCTTTTACCTTTTCGCTTACTCCTTTTGCAGGCACTTTGCACATAACATATATGTATTTTTTGATTTTGATAGGCAGGCTTTCAATCAATTCAGTAATTCTGTTCGCAGTATGTACTCCGATAATTGTAGACTCGAATGCAATTATAAGCAAATCAACATCATTTGTTGTTCTACGTGACAGATGCTCCATTCCCGCTTCGGTATCAATGACAATGTAAGGGTAGCTCTGTTCCGCCTTATCAAGATATCTACGAAGCAGATTATTTGCATAGCAGTAACATTTTGGCCCCTCCGGTCTTCCCATTGTCAGCAGATCAAATTTGTTCTCTTCAACAATGCTCTCTTCAATACGGTATTCAATGTATCTGTCCTTTGACATGGATGCAGGTATATCAACTCTTTTCTCCACCACATCGTCACGTATATCAGCGATTGTACCCTGAATCTCAACGCCCAGTGATAAACCTAGAGTTGAGTTAGGGTCCGCATCGACTGCCAGAACCGCTTTACCAAGTTCCTCAGTAATATAACGTATTATTAGGGTCGCCGTGGTTGATTTACCGGTACCACCTTTTCCAGCCATTGCAATTGTATATGACATTTTAGTTTGTTCCTGATAATTGTTTATTTAGTGATGATAGCTCTTCCTGTACAGAAGGGAATTCGTCAAGATTAGTGTGTGGCAAAAAATTTGCAGACATATACTCTTCCATATACTTCTGGTTTCCCATAAGATCAAAATACGTCATTTGTGAGGCGATGTTCTGTACAGTTTCGAACGCGTCCTCTGACAACAACGCCATCTTTGCACCGGTTAAGGATGTGTTACCAACAAATTTTATCCGTGACGACGGCATATCAGGTAACATACCAATAGTTATAGCATTTCTGACGTTAAGATAATTGCCGAATCCACCGGCAAGATAGACACAGTGTACATCACTTATGCTTAAACCCATGGATTCTATCAGAAGTGAGACGGCTGCATAGATTGCAGCTTTTGAACGGATCAGATTCGCTATATCAGCTTGTGTTATTACAATTTCGCTATCAATACCGGTATCTTCCTTACTGACTAGAACAAACTCATATTCATCATCTCTGTTTCTTAATTTTTCTGTTTTTATTCCTTTTTGAAAATTGCCAGATCTGTCAATTATTCCGCTTCGCAACATTTCAGCAATACAGTCCAGCAGACCCGAACCGCATATTCCCCTTGGAGGAATATCTCCAATAGCAGAGTAGCTTACTTCAAACTCTTTTGTGATATGTATTATTTCAATAGCTCCTTTTGCAGCCCTCATACCATGCTTGACACCACTACCTTCAAAGGCCGGTCCAGCAGATGCAGAGCAGCAGACCATCCACTCCTTATTGCCAAGTACAACTTCACCATTAGTCCCGATATCAATTAAAAGAGTTGGCATCTCCTCCTTGTCCAGCCTTATAGCAGCAGCTCCTGATGTTATATCTGCGCCGACATAAGCAGCAACACTTGGAAGGGTGTAAAGGAGTCCTCGGCTATTAATATCAATTCCCAGTTGGATTGCCCGTATAGGGGGAATAAAGTTGGCAGTAGGGATATATGGCTCTTTCCTGATACGTTCCGGATCCAGCCCTAACAAGAAATGGTGCATTGCGGTATTGCCTGCACATACGATAGACGTAATATCATCAAGTTTAATACTGTTTCTCTCAACTAATGTTGAAATAAGTTTATTTATATCGGTCACAATAGATCGCTGCATTTCGTCAAGTGCATCATTCTGCATTGCATATATTATCCTCTGAATATAGTCCTCACCAAATTTCATCTGAGTATTATAGACCGCTTCAGAACCGATAACCTTGGAAGTCTCCAGTTCAAGTAGACATGCAACTACAGTCGTTGTTCCCACATCGATTGCAACACCATAATTGGTGCTACTGGTATCACCTGGCTGTACATCAATGATCTCCAGTACTCTCCCGCGATGTCCAAGTGTAACAGTGACTGTCCAGTCACTTTCTCTCAAGACGTCCGGAAGCTTCTTCAATATGCTATAGCCGGTTTGCATCACATTCAGTTCAATACCCTGTTTCATCATAATGGCCTGATAAAGCCGTTCGTGGTCAGCGACATTGTCGTCCATTGTGGGTGGTTCCAGTTTGAGACATATCTTTTTTACCAGAGCATCATGTTTGAATCCTGCCTGGCCCAGTATCGCTTTCCACGTCATAGAATGCTGTTCATTCTGATCTAAAAGGATTTTTTTCCCTTCTAGTCTGGTTTCGTGAGGGATAAGGACCTGGAGATCACTTGTAATTCCTGCTTCACAGGCAATGATATAATCCTTTTCGATTTCTTCATTGCTGAGCAGCTTTGTATCAGGGGCGTCTACGGTACCGCTGGAAAGGATAACTTTACACTTTCCGCATATACCATCGCCTCCACAGATACTGTTAATGTAGATATTCGCACTATGTGCAGCGTCAAGAACGGTGCTGCCCTCATTGACCTCTACACTCGTATCATTTGGCAGGAAATGTATCTTATATGTATTAATGTTTTCTGACATGGTTCTTTAATGTGGAAATCAAGGCATGATAATAAAAATACTTAACCCGTATAAATCTGGTAATTTCAACAAGATAACACTTCGACTCCGCTAAGTGTGACGTCTCTGCGCGTTTAGCAAGATGTCATCCTGTGCGGAGTCGAAGGATAGTTTTTAAATCAATATTTAAATTCCAATATCTGACAAAGATTAAGAGACTAATTCCAGGTACTCTTAAGGTAAGTTGGCAATCCTGAAGCTTCTTTAGGGCCAACAAGTGCTTCCCATTTTGTTTTTTCCTGGATCTTTGCGGATAATATGGCAACGAGGCCGGGAATTATGAGCTTTTTATGGTTCACTTTTTCCTCTATCTTTGCATCAGACATGGCCTTTGCAATAACATCCTCATTGAGCTTATCACCAGAATATGCAGTTAGTACAGAAGTGCCTTCGGTTCCGACGGCAAGTATATAAGCAGGTATACGACTGGCTTCTACCTCTCCCTCAACCGTGTAATACGTCAGCGAGAAGTTAGTGGTAAAGAGAACAGGTGAATTCTCATTGACCTGACCAACTTCGTAAAGTTTCGGTTCTACCTGTACCGGTTTTTGCGGGTCGGTAAAAATGTTTTGGCGTATAGTCAATAATGGCATAATCTGCCACGGTTCACATGCATCAACAATTACTATTCCAGCATACTTTGCTATGAAAACACCTGCACTTGCTATTTCCTGGGCAGGTTCATAACCTGGCATATACGTAATAGCTGGATAACCTAATTGTCGAAAAGCTTTCTTTAATGCAGCTCTCCTTATTTTAGTAAGACCCTGTAAAATCTCTTTTGTGCTTTCAGAAACCTGATTTAAAACAATATCGGTAACACCCGCTCCCTTTATCTTCTCTGTCATGTCTGCCAGCTCTTCCAGAGTAGAAGCGCTTATTGACATCGGACAACTCTTCTCTTTCGCAATACTAGCCATTGCTTCCCAATTGTCACTGTTTGCACCGAAAATCAGTGGCTTTTTGTCAGCACATGTCTCTACGGCCGCTTTCATATTATCAGCTGATTTGCTTTCCAATATAAGGGACAGGTGAGTGTTCTCACTGACCTGTTTGGCCCTGTTTGCAAATTTAGTTGCATCACCACTCTTATTGAGAAGTGCAATTAGATCAATCTCTATCTCAGTTCCCACACGGGTAAACTTCAGACCATTAATTTTGTTTAATCTTTCAGTAAATGCAGCATCATCCAGGTCATCACTCAAGGTTACGGCAACTCCGGTCGGATTGTAGAATTTCTCATCGTGTCTGAAAAGAACATTCTCTTCACCAATGTCTACTTTTTTATCACCAACTCCAACCGTTACCAACTTAATCGGTGGGGCAGAAGCCGCACCAAGAATGCCTTTTGCCTCATCACTTACGTCAGGGCAATCCTTCAATTCAGCTTTCTTTTGTGCCAGCTGCATCGCGAATGCCAAACAAGTTGCTCTTCCACATTTTTTGCAGTTTGTTTTTGGGAGTAGTTTAAAAATTTGAAGACCTGTCAGTGCCATATGTCCTATCCTTTATGATATTGTAAAATTTTATAAATCGCCTTTGTTTTTAATTATCCTACTGATTAAACCATAACTAACTGCTTCATCAGCAGACATCCAGTAGTTTCTTTTTGTATCATTTTCTACCTTTTCAAATTTCTGATTCGTTTCATCGGCTATCATTTTGTTAATCTTTGCGCGACATTTTAATATTTCACTTGCCTCTATTTGAATGTCTGATGCCGTACCATGCACTCCTGTGGATGGTTGATGAATAAGTATTCTGGAGTTTGGCAGACTCACTCTGTTTTCCTTCTCTGTACCAAGAAGGATTAATGCGGCCGCACTCGCAACAACGCCTGCACAGATATTTATAATTTTCGGTTTAACAAACTTCATCATATCATATATTGCAAATCCAGCGTCAGCGTCGCCTCCGGGAGAATTAATAAATACTTTGATCTCTTTATCCGCATCGTCCTGCTCCAATAGTAGAAGCTGTGCGATTACACTCTGAGCCATCTTTTTATTAACTTCGTCCGTAATCATGACTATCCGGCTCTTTAAAAGCTTTTCACCTAACGAATCTGGCTTCTTTTCATCTTTTTCGTCTTTATCTTTAAAGTTTATATTATTCATATTTTCTTTCTTTTTAAAACATAGGATCCATTTTTAGAACAGGGTGATCTACCTTCTGCAGATACTCCAAAACTTCCTCTTCTGTCTGTGCTATTGTTTCGTCGGCGATTTTGTTAATAAAATCATCTAATCCAGCTGCCTCTGCCGCCTCAGTGAGCGCGTCTGCTATCTCATCTTTAAGATGCTTTGGCATCCAGACCATTCTCGCAAGACCACCGTCTCCTGATATGAATTTACTGCTGCCCATGTAAAATTTACTATGGCCGACAAAACCAGGTGTCTGTATTCCGCCTCCCACAGTTCCCGCAAGGGTTGAGAACTTCATTCCGCATGGAGTCATTCCGGTGAAGTCTCTATCAACAGTCATTATTCCGTTCGTCATCGGAAGCATTGCAGAGATACACTCAAAGCAGCCGCAACTTGTCATCGGATTAGTAACCATACTATACATACTTACCTCTGCAAATTCTTTGTTAGAAGCGTTGTACAGGAACTCATTTGTCCCTTCCCAAAGCCCCAGTTTCTCATCAATTGTTTTACCTTTTTCAATAGGCTGATTAGGTCCGGTCGGTGTTATTTCAAAACCCGCTTTTCCATCAAGCCAGCTGACTGCGCCACATAGTCCGGAACGCTCAGGTGATATTATACAGACGTGACTCGGTGCAAAACTCTGGCACAGAGTACAGCTATAAAATTCATTTACTGAAGCGTCTGTCATTCCCAGCGCTCTCACATCACGTTCGGTAAACGCAGCCTTAACTTGCTTTAATTTCTTTTCAACATCCTCTTTTTTTGTAAACAAAGTTACCTGGACTTTATCTAGAAGCGCACCGTACTCCTCATGGTACTTTGAATGTATTATACTGCCTAAGTGTTTGAGTCTAAACCCTTTGTCAAAGGCGTCCTTGCTGATCCTGTGCCTGATGATATCTCTCTGGCCCATATGGAAAAAACCTTGTGCTTCGCCTAGGAAGTGATGTGTTCTTCGCTCAAAGATAGGTTCAAAATCAGATTGCATCTTACGGCCTGCCACCTCTACGTATACTCCCAATGGCTTACCCGCTCCTATCTCCATTTCATCCATATCAGGACCAATGACTTCAACTTTACCATCTTCAATTTCGCTGCTATCTCTCATTACAACATACTCAAATGCGGGCGTACCAGGACCACCTATCTCTATCTGCATGTCGTCTTTTCTTATTCTCTCACCCTCAAAAGCAGGGCCATACGCTACAGGAATATCAACCTTCGCGGCAGCAACTTTCAAACCCCTGACTTCTATGCATTTTTCTACTATCTTATCATGAGTAATCAGTGGCACAACGTGTTCGTATGTACACACACCTGTTGGTAAAATTGCGGGTATATCAGTGTCTGCAATTGTAGGAAAGCCGTAG
>CAXMPV010000072.1:0-8550 GCA_964195175.1 uncultured Thermodesulfobacteriota bacterium
AGGCGCCTGCCTTTCTTTGAATAGTAATTGTTTTGCTCAAACCGCTCACGTCTTCCCGGTAAACCCATGATATTTTGAGAATCTGTATACACAGTCACCTTACTCTCCAATGCTTGTATATCCCTTAGCGCCCATAATAAAGTCTGCAATTCCAGTTTCGTTGAAGACGTATGATCAAATCGCTTCACCTTTACGCTCTCCCGCAACGAATCCAACGAAAGCCCACGTTCCGATACAGCGAGATAAGCCCCATATCCAATTTTTGACTGAGTATCCACACTTCCATCCGTAAATAGCATTAGTTCATCCATAAAAATAGTAATTTATTTTATACAATATAAGTGTTTGTCCATCTTTTCTGCTGCTACTGTAATTTTAAGCGACCCTCAACTCTATTCAATTTGAATTCCTCCGTACCGATGGATGTGGCCACATACTCATCGTGTGCTGGCAGAAGCCCAATCGGTATAGGGTTATTTGCATTCGGGTTGTGAACTACATTCATAGGTTCTGAATTTCCGTTTGCCGATGTTCCGTCGTATTGCGATTGAAGCTTATCTGGTATGGCCCAACCGCAAAAACCGCTTCTACAGCAAAAGGGAATTGACTTATACCAAACAATGCTGGAGATGTGCCACTGCGCATTTGACGGCCGTTTACGGCAATTACGTATGCATCTTCTGATGCAACAATTCCTTTTTCAATATAACCGCTATTGGTGCATTCCAAGTTGCCTATCAGCTTCTCCGCCTTCTCTTTGATGGCGCTTGTCCACCGCAAGAGTATCTGTTCATGCGGAACGTCTATTGTACCTAATTCTGAATTTAACCAGTCTAACGGTACTCCCTTTGGTTCGGGGCAAATAACTTCAATCCAGATCTTTCGTTTCTTCTCAATTAACAAAAAATCTGGGCCGCCACCGTGCGAGGGCGTAGGGTTGAGACCCACATTGCACAAGCGTGCAGCAAGCAAAGCCTCCGATATGCAGGACCAATATTTTTGCTCTGATCCAGAACAAAGTTCCTTTATAAATTCTGCATCAGACAAACCCGACTTGACAAACGCATTGCATGCGTTTGTAATTTCTTCGCGCACTTTCTGTTGTCGGCCACTGCCGGGATATCGTTGTAGAAGGAAGTTTTCTATGCTCATTAGATTTCTGGTAGTATTCAATTTGAGTTATCTAATTCGTTATGCAGATTATTATAAACGGAATCATATTTTACAATATTTTTTGATGTCTTTGTAGATATCTTTTAATCATCGTTTAAACGAAATAAGAAAGCATTATTTCTAATGACATTGTGAATGAGAAAATATAAGATACGATATAAATAGTGTTTGCAAATATTGCTATTGTCCGTTTAAAAATATCAGATGAGAAAAATTTAAGAATGACAGAATTAAGTAAAGTTAATGCAAAAAAAGGATCAATAAATTATAAGATCAGGCTGGCGGTTCAAACGGTTGTATTTGCCGCATTTATTTGTCTGTTAATCTTTGCAGATCCTATTGCGGAAAAGGATGGAACGGTAGATATCTTCCTTCGGATGAGTCCGCTTTCTGCAATTGGTGCAATGGTAGCAGCAAAGGAGTTTATTGTAAGGTATTGGCCGGCTTTTATTGTGCTGGCAGCATCCGTTTTCTTTGGTCGTTTCTTCTGCGGTTGGATATGTCCTCTCGGGACTACTCTTGATATTACTGACAGCTTACTGAAAAAACGTAGGAAGAGTATTTCGTATAAGATTTATGACGGCAAAAGGCTGAAGTATTATATATTAGCTTTTCTCCTCTTAAGCCTGTTTATAGGCCACCAGATGGTTGGTTGGCTTGATCCGATCAGTATTGCAACAAATGCATACACTGTTGTTATCCATCCCTATTTCGTTTCTCTCATCAACTCATTTTTTAACTTTCTCCACAAATTCTATTTTATAAGTTTTGTAAGTGATCCTGTACATGCTTTCTTAAAGGAAGCATTGTTTGCTCTACATGCACCGTTTTTCAGGGGTCATTTTATTTTTCTGATAGTTATATCTACTATCATATTATTGGGTCTGTTTTACAAGAGATATTGGTGCAGGAATCTGTGCCCATTGGGGGCATTGTTTGCTCTGCTATCAGGTTGGTCTATCTTTAAACGTGTTGTGGGGGAGAGCGCCTGTGATAGTTGCGACAGGTGTAACGTAGATTGTAAGATGGGGGCTATTGATGATACGGGAATGAAAACTCAGGCAGGTGAGTGTATTTTGTGTATGAAATGCCAGGATATATGTCCGACAGGAACTGTCAGGTTTACACTTAGACAACCTCCTGAGCAAGACGTGCCTGTAAATTTGACAAAGAGAGGTTTTGTAACCGCGTGCGTATCCAGCGCAGTTGTCGCGCCTCTTCTATCGCTGAACTTTAAAAAGAAGAATAGTCAAGGTAATCTAGGAATTATACGCCCTCCGGGTTCTCTCCCTGAAGATAAATTTCGGGCTAAGTGCATAAGATGTGGTGAGTGTATGAGAGTGTGTAAGACAAATGGCCTGCATCCGACAATCTTAGAAGCGGATTTGAGTGGAATGTGGACCCCTCAGCTGATTCCACGGATTGGATATTGTGCGCATGATTGCGTACTGTGTACAAGGGTCTGTCCTTCTGGGGCAATTACCAGACTTTCTAAGGAGAAGAAGCAGAGTCTGGCAATAGGAAAAGCAAGAATCAACAGGAACAGGTGCATTCCGTGGGTAGGCTATGCGCGATTGCCGGATTTAGACAAGAATTGGGAGGATGTTAGCTGTGGCGTGTGTGAAGAGGTCTGCCCTGTTCCAACAAAAGCAATTCATTTCAATACATATGTTCATGGTAACGGTAAAGAGATCAGAAGGGTTTATGTAAGAGAAGAGGCTTGTATCGGATGTGGTTTCTGCGAGAAGGTCTGTCCCGTAAATGGACGTTCCGCAATAGTCGTTGAAGGGATTCAACCCCAGGTAATGGTAAAGGATACGGGTACAACGGAAGATGGCTTCTTTCCTGTATCTATTGAACAGTGGAAAAGAAAAGAGAGATCTAAAGTATATGCGGGTAAAGATAAACTCTTTGAATATATGAATGGCGGTGCAGAAGTGTATCTGTCTTATTCATTTATTCACGTGTCAACGGCTACATATATTAAAAAGGATACTGCTGATTCTGTTAAAGTGAATATCTGGGAATTTAGCAACTCTGATGATGCCTACGGTGTATTTGCAAAAGATAGAGCCGGGCAAGGCGTAAATATTGGAAACGAAGCCTCATTATACGATAATTATTTGTGGGTATGGAAAGATAAATATTTTATAGCGATTGAACCATATAGCGGCAGTATCAGCCCTGACGATGTAACTTTTATCGGTACTTCTATTGCAGACAACATTCCTCCCGGTAAAGTCAGTTTACCGGCTATTTTGAGTTATTTGCCGGAGGATGGATATGTCCAGGGAAGTTCAAGGTATTTCCACAAAAAGATAATCCTTGATAATTTATACATTTCAGAGAGGTTTATTGATAAAAATGTGTTTAACCTCAGCGAACAGACTGATGCGGTAGTTGCTGATTATAAATCGGTTAAAAGCAGCTCTTCTTTCAAGATGCTGATTGTTAAATATGCCGATAAGCAAGTTGCGGTGGAATCATTCAACAATTTTGTTGAATTGAGAGAATCGTGGGGAGAAAAAGGTCAGAAAACCAGGTTGGTACATACATTTAAGGATTTGAAAGGTAGATTTAGCAGTATAACACGTGTCGATAGTCTTATTATCGCTACGTTTTTTATAGAAACTAGAGAGAAATCTGAATTGCATATTGGTGCGGCGGTATCGAAGGCTAAAGTCCTTCAGGACAAGGACTAAGTTTTTGTTGGAAATTCAAAAGCCGTTGTGATATATTATGCGATACTATATATTTAAGGAGATTGATATGGGAATAGAAAAAGGTTTGAAGACAGAAATAATTACAGGTAATAAAGTTCATGATACCGACACGGGTTCTCCGGAAGTACAAGTTGCTTTGTTGACGGAACGGATAAAACATCTGAGTGATCATCTTAAAGAACACAAAAAGGATCATACGTCAAGGCGTGGATTACTTATGATGGTTGGTAAAAGGGCTAGATTACTGAAATATCTTACTAGAAAAAATGAAGAAGGTTATAAGAGCCTGATAAAGAAGTTAGGCATACGTCGTTAAAATAGGTTGGTGAAAGGATTTTATAGTGAAAAATATAGTTGAAGAGACGGTTGGTGGAGAGGTTATGAGCATTGAGTCCGGCGAGGTTGCAACGCAAGCGGATGGCTCTGTTATAGTTCGTTATGGAGATACCGTCATTTTGTCTACGGCGGTATGTGGTAATCCTAAGGGTGGTGACTTCCTCCCTATGACGGTCGATTATAGAGAGAAAACATACTCCGTCGGAAAATTTCCTGGTGGGTTTTTTAAGCGTGAAAGCAGACCATCAAACAAGGAAATATTAACAATGAGGATGACTGACAGGCCAATGCGTCCCCTTTTTCCAAAAGGATATACAAATGAGGTACAGGTAATGTCGGTAGTCTTATCTGCTGATAAAGAAACCGATCCTGATGTTCTTTCTATGGTAGGTGCCTCTGCTGCAGTATCATTATCCGGTATGCCGTTTAATGGCCCTACCGGTTCAGTGAGAGTTGGTTTAATAAATGATGAATTTGTAATTAATCCTAAAAACTCAGAACTTGAAACCAGTACTATAAATCTGGTTGTTTCCGGAACGGAAGATGCGGTAATGATGGTAGAGTCTTCTGGAAAGGAAGTTTCTGAGGATAAGTTTGTTGATGCAATAATGTTCGGTTTTGAAGAAATAAAAAAGATTGTCCAGATGCAAAAAGAGTTGGTTGCAAAGTGTGGAAAGGAAAGGCAGACGCACGAAGAACCAACGGTAGATTCCGCGCTTTATGATGACATAAAGGCAAGGATCTTTGAAGAGATTAAGGTGCAATCTGTAGTCAAAGGGAAGCTTGCCCGTAAAAAGGCGTTAAAAGAATTACGTGGCAAATTGCTTGAAGAGTGTTGTACTGAAACAGATGAAGCTGATAAAGAGGGTAAGGTTAAGGAAGTTTTTGGACTGCTTGTAGAACATGCAGTGCAGGAACAAATTATTAATGACAAAAAGAGACTGGACGGTAGAGGTCTCACTGATATAAGGCCAATTACGAGTAAGGTTAGTTTCTTACCGCGAACTCATGGTTCTGCTCTGTTTACCAGGGGAGAAACTCAGGCGCTTGTAGTGGCTACACTTGGAACATCAATGGATGAGCAGCGTGTAGATGGTCTGGTAGATGGATATACAAAAAAGTTTATGCTGGATTATAATTTCCCGCCATTTTGTGTTGGTGAAGCTAAGCCAATTCGTGGACCGGGTAGACGGGAAATTGGCCATGGTACTTTAGCTGAAAAGGCTCTGGAGCCAATGGTACCTGCTTACGAGGATTTTCCTTATACGATACGTATAGTATCCGACATTCTCGAATCTAATGGCTCATCTTCAATGGCCAGCGTTTGTGGCGGTACTCTTTGCATGATGGATGCTGGGGTTCCGATGAAACGGCCGGTTGCAGGTATAGCAATGGGGATGATAAAAGAGGGTGAGGAAATTCGAATACTATCCGATATTTTAGGTGATGAGGACCATTTGGGGGCCATGGACTTTAAAGTCGCTGGAACAGAGGTTGGTATTACTGCCCTTCAAATGGACTTGAAAATAACAGGTATAAGTGAGCAAATTATGAGAGATGCACTTGCCCAGGCAAAAGAGGGTAGGATGCATATCTTAAAGGAGATGGCCATTGCCATTGAGGAGCCTCGTGGAGAGATTTCAATTCATGCTCCGAAGCTTGTTAAAATTAAAATAAACCCGGACAAGATCGGATTGGTTATAGGCCCTGGTGGTAAGAATATTAAGAAGATACAAGAGGAATCATCGTCACGAGTGGAAATAAGCGATGATGGAACTATTGTAATTTCAGCGGCTTCTCTTGAATCAGTAGAACTTGCTAAGACCTATATCAGAGGGCTTACAGATGATGCGGAAGTAGGAAAAATATACAATGGAAAAGTTGTTTCCGTTAAAGAGTATGGCGTATTTGTTGAAATAATGCCGGGCAAAGAAGGCTTGGTGCATATTTCTGAACTTACTAATGATTTCATTGAGAAAGTCGAAGATGTAGTAAAAATGGGTGACGAAGTTAAAGTAAAGCTGATAGGTATAGATGATCAAAAAAGACTGAAGCTAAGCAGAAAAGCCGCTATTAAGGATGAAGGTGCTGCTGAAACTACTAGTACATAAATAGTTGAATAATATTACAACGTTTTTCTGTTGTTAAATCATAGGTATTTTCTTGAAGGAAATGTAAGAAAGAAAGTTAAAGCGTTCTTCTTCGCAGGTCATTATTTTATATGTTTGTTAAAGAATGTACTACATATAATAGGAGTTAAAATGACAAAGAAAGGTACTGTAAAGTAGTTTGATGTGAAAAAAGGCGTTGGGTTTATTCAACAAGAAGACGGAAGTGAAGTATTTGTGCATTACTCGAATATCTCCGGGAGTGGTTTTAAAGTATTGGAAGATGGGGAGTGTGTTGGATTTGAAGTTATAGAGGGAATAAAGGGTTACGAGCTCAAAATATTATGAAAGCTAAAGAAGCGCAGGCATAAATATTATGTTTTTTAATAAATTAAAGCCAGGAGAGTAATTTTATATGCTTTCCTGGCTTATTTTTTTAGTAAATTCTAAAGGCCTGAAAGTATGTCAAAGAATGATTTTGATTCCGGTGAATTAGATTATCTTAATACGTTGGCTGCCGGTTTAGTGCATGAAATTAAGAATCCCTTAAACTCTATAAGCATAAATTTGCAACTGTTTAATGAAGATTTACGAGAACGAAACTCAGAGAGAGACATGAAAATGTCGAACAGGGTTCAACTGCTACAGAAGGAAGTCTGTAGATTGGATAATGTTCTTAGTGATTTTTTGAGATTCGCCAAGAGGCCTGTACTTCATTTTGAGAAGTGCGATGTTAATGGGATTATAGAAAGTGTGCTGGATTTTATTGGTCCTGAAGCTATGCAGAATTCTATCAGGATCCTTAAAAGTTTTGATACAAGATTGCCTAAATGCAATTTAGACAGTAACGCAATAAAGCAAGCTTTGCTAAATGTAATTATGAATGCGCAACAGGCGATGCCGAATGGTGGAGAACTTATAGTAAGGACTTATCAAACTGGAGAGGATGTTTTTATAGATATTACAGATACCGGCATTGGAATTCAAAAAGATAAAATTGATAAGATATTTCAAGTGTACTATTCAACAAAGAAAACAGGAACCGGTCTTGGATTGCCAACAGCTAAAAGAATTATCGAAGAGAACAAAGGTACAATCAGCATACGTAGTGAAGATGGTAAGGGTAGTAGCTTCTTAATAAAGCTGCCTGTTAATAGCAAGTCTAAGGAAAAGTGATATTGTGATGGATGCAAAGATTTTAATAATCGACGACCAAAAAGACCAGGCTGATGCTATAGCAGAAAGCTTGAGAAAAGTCGGGTATACATGCTCTACCGCTGTGAGTGGTAATAATGTTCTTGATATAATCAGAAGAGACGGAATTGATGTGGTGATTACGGATCTGGTTATGCAAGAGATTGATGGGATGAGGATTTTAAAGGAAACAAAAGAGAATTCACCTGAAACAGAAGTTATTTTAATTACTGGTCATGGCAGTGTTGAAACCGCAGTTACTGCAATGCAAAAGGGGGCGGCGACATATCTTTTAAAACCGATAAATATAGACCATTTAAGAGCGGTCGTAGATAAAGTAGTTGAGAAGCAAGATATAGTAAGAAGTAATATAGATCTGCATAAACAGCTTGAAGATAAATTTGGATTTGCGGGCATTATTGGTAATAGCCAGCTAATGCATAGAATTTTTAATATATTAAAGCAGATTGCGTCAACTACTGCGACTGTTTTGGTCGTGGGTGAAAGTGGTACAGGAAAAGAATTAATCGCCCGGGCAATCCATTACAACGGACCGCGTAAAAATCATCCTTTTGTAGAGTTAAACTCTGCAGCAATTTCAGAGTCTCTTCTTGAAAGCGAGTTGTTTGGACACGAAAAAGGAGCATTTACAGGGGCTTTTTATCAAAGAAAAGGTAAATTTGAATATGCAAATAATGGTACTTTGTTTTTGGATGAAGTAGGAGATATGCCACTTACAACTCAGGCAAAACTGTTGAAAGTAATAGAGGACGGGAGGATTGTTCGTATCGGCAGTAATGAAACGATAAAGGTAGATGTGAGAATAATAGCGGCTACCAATAAGGATTTGGGAGAGTTGGTAACAGAGGGTCTGTTTAGAGAAGATTTGTATTTCAGATTTAATGTTATATGCCTGCGGTTGCCACCCTTAAGAGAGAGACAGGAGGATATTTTCTTGTTGATTGATTCCTTTATTAAGGAATTTTCTAAGAAAAATGGTAAGAACATTAAAGATA
>CAXMPV010000073.1:0-8506 GCA_964195175.1 uncultured Thermodesulfobacteriota bacterium
CACTAGACAAGCTGGGAAGATACGAGGAATCAATAACCGCTTACAGAAAAGCATCAGAGATAGATCCAGGTTCATACGGTGCATGGACAAACCTGGGACTTTCCCACTCCCGTTCAAACAGACACAATAAAGCCATAGATGCATATAATCATGCCATCAAGCTTCAACCGGATTCATACGAAACAATAACAAACAAAGCCCTTGAGTTAACAAAGGTTGAAAAGTATACAGACGCGTTTACCACTATTGAAAAAGCTATTAGCCTGAAACCCGATTATCCTCAAGCCTGGAATACCAAAGGCGATATTCTCATCAATTTAGGAAAGTTAAGTGGAGCTATAAAAGCCTATAACATGACAATTCAAATAATTCCTGATAGTGATGCCTTTGAGATTCCCCGTCTTGGGAAAATCAAATATCAGGCCTTGAACAAGAAAGGCCTTGCTTTCGTTCGTAATGAACAATTTAAAGAAGCAGCAGCAGAGTTTGAAAAAGCCCTTAAGATAGATCCGAACTCGTATGCAACCTGGTTGAATAAGGGACTCGCCGAAGTGAGGAGTGGTAAATTAGAAGAAGCGCTAACGGCATTTGACAGAGCAACAACACT
Source organism: uncultured Thermodesulfobacteriota bacterium (assembly GCA_964195175.1). Classification (GTDB taxonomy): domain Bacteria; phylum Planctomycetota; class Brocadiia; order Brocadiales; family Scalinduaceae; genus Scalindua. Next base: position 608 of record CAXMPV010000073.1, read on the forward strand.
AAAACCAGATTCCTATGAAGCGTTAAACTATATGGGCTTTGTGCTCGAAGACCTTGGAAGATTGCAAGAGGCAGTATTCACGTTTGACAAGGCAGTCAAGGTTAATCGAAATTTCATTGCGGCTCTTAACAACAAGGGCCTCGTCCTTGACAAACTCGGTAAGCATAAAGAGGCAATTGAAGCCTACAACAGCGCAATACAGGCAAACCCCTCGTTTGATGCTGCATGGTTTAACATGGCCTGTACATACTCCCTACTAGGTGAAAGGGATAATATGCTGAATTCATTGAAAAAAGCGATAGACTTAAATCCCAGGTACAAAATGACATTACAACAGATACCTGATTTTCAGAACTACAGAAATGACCATGGATTTCTAAAACTGTCGGGAAGATAATCAATACAAAGACAGGATATAACTAATGAACATACAAGTAGCGGTATTATGCGATTCGGCAATAGAGTATCACAACAGGCTTTGTATCCTTGGCACTTTTGACACAATCAGGACACCGAAGCTCCCTGCTACAAAGGCACAATGTTCAGTAGCATTACAAATACTATGGACCAAAATTGAAGAAGGCACTCACACTATAAAAACCAGATTTATGGACGATGATGGCAATCCGACACTGAAAGCAGTTAACTCTTCTGTCAAGATATCAATCCCTCCGGCATCTTCTTTCCTTACAACAAATCACATCCTTAATATTCAACAATTAAAATTCACGAAGAAGGGAAATTATCTGATCGTCATTGATATTGACGGCAATATGAAAACGGAGATCCAACTCCAAGTCCTGCTTAAGGAGTAAGAAACCTGAATCCCGACATTGTTATGGCGATATATCATCCGGCCCGCTAAAGTTTAGATACTCATGACTCGTCAGTATGTTAGGATGAATATACCAGTCTCCGGTAAAAGCCTTTGTTGCAATTCTATGTGCAGTTTCAGCCTCCTTTGCCATGGTCACCACATAAACCATTCCACTCGTAACTCCACCCAGAACAGCATAAGCAGCTTTAAATGGTATATATACCGCAGATGAAACTACACTGCCCGCGATTAAACCGGCCTTGCCTGCGGGCTTATGCTCTGCATACGTTTTGGCATCTGCATCATTAAGAAAACTACCCTGAACAAAAAAGCTCATACACGAAACAAGTGCGACCATTACAAATATTTTTCTCATTCTCTCCTCCCTACAATTGAATTAACGCTACCATATTAAATGTAAAGGAATAGTAGGACAATGGTTAGTAAAATTCAAGGCTTTTTTTATTACCAAAAAATACGTACCTGGCAGTATTGGACGTCGGATTGGTCTTTTTACAAACATCACAAAATAACAGTGATATTTCATAGCATTATACTTAAATGCACTTGACAATTTTAAATGCAATAAATATCATTATTGTTACAGAAATAAGTTATAATTATGGGCCGTATTTTTTGAAAACAGTAAATTAATTAGACAGAATACATACTCTGGTAGCTAACTATTAAAGGAGAGCAAATGAATATAGGCAAATTTACTACGATCATCTGTTTGTTGGCTTTTGTCGTTATCAATGTTGTAATACTATCACCCGCTATTGCTGACGAATCTCAACCTAAGATCGGCTATGGCAGAGGAGGACGGATGTCCGGCAGTTCTAAATCAGCACGTGCAGATGAACCCATCCAACCAATCCCAATTAACTTTGACTATAATAGAGCAAAGGTAGAATTAGGAAAAAAATTGTTCTTTGAGCCCCGATTGTCCAAATCGGGATGGATCACCTGCAATTCCTGCCATAATCTCTCAACCGGCGGTGCAGACAATTTACCCAGCTCTATCGGGCACAAATGGTTTTTGGGGCCTATAAACTCACCTACCGTTCTGAATTCAAAGTTAAATCTGGCACAATTCTGGGATGGCCGCGCAAAGGATTTAAAAGAACAGGCTGGAGGTCCAATAGCGAACCCCCTTGAAATGGGTTCAAATCATGAGCTGGCAGTGAGCATTTTGCAATCAATACCTGAGTACGTACAATGGTTTAGTGAAATATACGGATTAGAAGAGATGTACGGAAATGAAAAAATCAATATAGATCAAGTCACCGATGCTATAGCTGCGTTTGAAGAAACATTGACCACACCAAACTCAAGATTTGACATGTGGCTGAAAGACTATGACAATTCAATTTCTGATTCGGAAAAAGAAGGATATGATTTATTCAAGAAGAAAGGTTGTATTGCCTGTCACAACGGTGTCGGTGTAGGAGGAAACTCCTATCAGAAATTTGGAATGGCAAAACCGTATGACAAAGACACCCATACGCTTGGCAGATACAACGTAACAAAAAACGAGAAAGATAAATACGTTTTCAAAGTTCCGTTGTTGAGAAATATTGAACTTACAGCTCCCTACTTCCACGATGCAAGCACATGGGATTTAAACGAAGCAGTTAATATCATGGCGGAATATCAGCTGGGACTAAAGCTTACCGAAGATGAAACAGACAAAATTGTGGCATTTCTAAGAACTTTAACCGGAGATCAACCTTCAGTTATTTTTCCAATACTACCACCTTCAACTTCTACTACTCCAAAACCTAATCGGAATTGAAAACATAATAAGAGCGAAGAATCTCTTGTTTGATTCGGTTAGTTATATGATTACTAAACAGAGATTCTTCGGTCGTTCCTCTCACGCCAAAGGCGGATCTGCCTCTGCACGATTTCAGAATGACATGTTGTTGGTGTTACGAAAACAAAATCCAGCCGAAGGGCATTAATTTCATGTTCACGAAAGCTGTGTCACCTTAAAGTGCCCCCCGCCCAATTGATACAATCTTGATAGATTTTGTTCGTTAATCATAATATGAAAATTAACACCAGAATTTATGAAGGTACGTTTCAGGACCTGGCTATGTTCATAAATATATGCCAGCAATTTCCCATTACTGGCATCACACTCTAGTTTGATCTCAGTAACACCCCTATTTGCAAAACTAACAATCTCCTGTTTCAGCTTTTCCAGACCATTTCCATTCAGTGCAGAAATAGTTACTACATTGTCATATTTGCTTTGGAAAAAAGTAATGATTGACGAATCTTTCAATACATCTACCTTATTGAGAACCATTATTGATGGCTTCTTGCTACACTCAAGTTCCTTGAGAACATTCTTAGCCGCTTTAACCTGTTCAATTACATCAGGAGAGCTGACATCAACAACATGTAACAGAAAATCGGCCCATATTACTTCTTCGAGGGTTGCTTCAAATGATGAAATTAAATGGTGGGGAAGTTTTCTAATAAATCCTACGGTGTCGCTTAAGATAACCTTTTTGCCGTTTCCCAAATCACATATACTGGTTTTTGTATCAAGGGTGGCAAAAAGCTTATCTTCAACAAGTACTCCGGCGTCTGTCAACCTATTCATTAAGGTTGATTTGCCGGAATTTGTATATCCTACCAGGGAAACGGTTGTGTGCTCTTTTCTTGACTTTGCCTGTCTCTTCCTGCGTTCTGTAACCTGCTCGAGCCTTTTCTTCAAAGTAAGTACTCTTTTTGACACCAACCGCTTGTCCACTTCTAACTGCTTTTCCCCTGGGCCCCTGGTCCCTATGCCTCCCTCTATCCTGGAAAGGTGAGACCACATCCTCTTCAAGCGGGGTCTTGTATATTCAAGTTGTGCCAGTTCAACCTGCAATTTCGCCTGAGCAGTCTTTGCTCTTGCAGCAAAGATTGACAGGATCAATTCGCTCCTGTCAATCACCTTCGTATCAAGGCTCTTCTCCAAATTACTAACTTGCGCAGGGGAAAGATCATCATCACAGATTACAACATCTATCTCTTTGTCTTTGCACAGTTCAGCTAATTGAGAAACTTTTCCCTTACCTATGTAATGAGAAGGATCCACCTTCCTCCTTCTCTGCACAACGCTATCCAACACTTTTGCTCCCGCCGTCTCAGCTAAGCTCTTAAGCTCTTCAAGGGGAGTCTCGTCATTTTTGTCTTTATGCAACAACATATAAAGCAATATTGCACGTTCCGCCCTTACTGATAAGTCTGTTCTCTTTAGCTCTACCATTTACTGATTGCAATTAACGCTTTGTCTTGCAGGCCGCCCTTTTCTTTGTAGCTTTTTTGACTACCTTCTTAGCTGCCACTTTCTTCACAACTTTTTTGACTACCTTCTTGGCTGCCACTTTCTTAACTACCTTTTTAGCGACTTTCTTGGTTGCCGGCTTGCTAGCCGCTTTATATAAAGACTGCATATAGGTTTTTGTCTTTTTCAGGCCATGTTTTTTTGCCTGGAAACGAACGGCTTCCAATGTTCTCTTAAGTTTTTTTGCAAGTTTCTGTGTATCACTTTTCGGATACTCTTTTTTCAACGTACTCAGCTCTGCCTTTGTCCATAATTTAACAACTGTTTTTTTTACCGCCTTCTTTGCTGGTTTTTTTGCAGCCATATAACACTCCTCCTTCTAAGATTATAAAAACTAAAATATTCTTTAAGTCGTAATCGTCAGTACTCTCTATGCTCTCTCCCACACTATAAGTGGCTTGTATCATGCGACTTAATTATTGTCAAGAAAAAAATACATGTTTACATGCTATAAATTATGATTCCTGCACACTCTTTTCTATATGTATATTTTTCTTGATTTAAATTGTATACCTTATAAAATTTAAAAGATTATAAATCTGACACTTTCAGCAAAAAATATTTAACTATGAATACACTTATAGCACTACCAGCTTACAACGAAAAAAAAGACATCGGTTTTATTATATCGCAGATAAAAAAATACGATTTAGACATACTGGTAATAGATGATGGGTCTACAGATGGAACGCAAGATCAGTTGTCGAATATAGAAAACATAAACACTATCGTTCATAAAAAAAATCTTGGCTATGGGCAGACGATCATTGACGCCTTCAAATACGGAATTTCAAATGGGTACGACAGCATAATTACAATGGATTGTGACGGACAACATATACCGGATGAAGTACAGATATTTCTGTCACAAATATCGAACTATGATATTGTGTCAGGATCAAGATATCTAGTACAAGCCAATAAATCAAATCCACAAATCCCACCCGACAGGTATGCAATTAATATGGAAATAACCCGAATACTAAATGAAACAACAACGCTTGAATTGACAGACTCATTTTGTGGTTTTAAGGCGTATAAAACTGATGCAATAAAGGAAATGAAACTGACAGAAGAAGGCTACGGTATGCCTCTGCAATTGTGGATGCAGGCATGGAAATTAGGACTTAACATTAAAGAGATACCGGTTGAACTTATTTATAATAATGCAGAGAAACGTTTCAGTGGGGAACTCGATAACCCGACAACAAGAATTAATTATTATAAAGACATAATCAAGAGAGAAATGAGTGAAAACTCAAGAAATCAGCTGGCAGTGTAAGTTTGATGTACACAATAAAAAAATTCTTTAAAAAAATGATTCCCACAAACTCGTCTTTCAAAGAAAAACGGGAGCAGATGGTAAAAACGCAGTTAATAGCCAGAGATATTGTAGACAAAGAAGTTCTCCGGGCTATGGCAGAAGTCCCCAGACATGAATTCCTGCCTGATGGTCTTTGGGACAGAGCTTACGATGACAGGCCTCTGCCAATTGAAGAGATGCAAACTATTTCTCAACCATACATCGTTGCTTATATGATCCAGGCTCTTTCGATCAAGAAAGGAGACCGGATCCTTGAAGTTGGCACAGGCTCCGGCTATCAAACTGCACTTCTTGCGGAAATACACGAAAAAGTTTATACTATTGAAGTAAGGACGCAACTGGCACACAAAGCGCTGGCAAAGTTGAAAGAATTAGGCTACGGTGACAGAGTAAAGCTTCGTGTTGCTGACGGGAGTATAGGTTATGAAGAAGAAGCTCCTTTTGACGGTATAATAGTGTCCGCAGCAACTTTCGACATACCTGAACCACTTATTAACCAACTCGCAGAAAAAGGAAAGATTATAATACCGATAGGTGGCACTGACGTACAAACCCTGGTCAGGGCAACAAAAGTAAAAGGAAAATTAATAAAGGAAGAACTCTTCCGATGTATGTTTGTTCCATTGGTAAGGCAAGAGTTCGAAAACAATTAGGTTTAGCAGTGACTATTCAACCCCATATACCGTCTTTATACATTCACATTCCATTTTGCGTAAGCAAATGCATTTATTGTGATTTCAACTCAATCGTAATAAAATCACAGATGGTTGATGAATACCTTACCGCCATTGAACAGGAACTCCAATCGACAGCAGGAAAACACTCCTTTGAGACAGTTTTTATAGGTGGAGGCACACCTACTGTCTTAAATGAAACTCAACTATACCGGCTGTTGAGTATAATCTCCAAACATGTTGATCTCCCAAATCTCAAAGAGTATACAATTGAAGTAAATCCAGGCACATTAAGCGACGAAAAAGCCACCATCATGAAAAACAGCCATGTTGACCGGATCAGCATCGGTATTCAATCCTTTAACGACAGGTATTTGGAACTTCTCGGACGAATCCACTCTGCAAATGAAGCAAAAGATATTTTTCTTAATTTAAGAGAAAAAGGATTCGAAAATATCAGTATTGATCTCATTTACGGTTACCCTGCTCAAACCTTAAACGAATGGAAGAAAGACTTACGAGAATGTTGCAAGCTGGACCCGGAACACATCTCTGCCTATTGCCTTACTTATGAACAGGGAACACCAATTGTTGAGATGACAGATTCCGGAACCCTTAAAAAATTAAGCGAAGAAGAAGAGCTGGAAATGTATGAATTCACAAATGATTTTCTCCGTGACAAAGGTTATAATCATTACGAAATATCAAATTTTGCAAAGCAGGGTAAAGAGTGTCGGCATAATATCGTCTACTGGGAAAACAGGGAATACATCGGGATAGGCGCTGGAGCATTTTCCTATGTTAATGGCGAACGATACTGTAATATAAAGAGCGTAAAAGAATATATCTCTTCTTCCAGATCAAAGAAGAGGTTAATATGCTTTTCTGAAAAATTACCACAAAAGCAACGTGCATCTGAAATACTCATTATGGCATTAAGAATGACTTCCGGCATCTCAAAAAAGGAGTTCATTCAGAGGTCCGGTTTTGATTTAAACGAACTTTTTGAAAAACAGTTAAATAAACTCACACAAACAGGCTTGATAAGCTTTGATGATGAAAGAGTTAGGCTAACCAGAAAAGGCCTGTCTGTGGCAGACTCAGTAATGATGGAATTTGTATAACAACTTTTATTAAGGAGCTATTCAATTGATAAATGCAATAGATATGCGAAAGGGACTGGTTGTAAAGATTGACGGAGAACTTTATACGGTAACCGGCTTTAATCATGTCACCCCGGGTAAGGGACGTGCTCATATGCAGGTAAGTATAAAAAGTTTAAAACAGGGCAACGTCACGCAAAAACGTTTCAGACCATCAGATAAGGTAGAAGATATATTTGTGGACCGTAGAGACATGGAATATTTATATCAGGAAGGAAACAACTATTGCTTTATGGACTCAGAAAACTACGAGCAGGCGTTTATTTCAAAGGAGGTACTTGGGGATGCGATGTCATACCTAGCGCCAAACTCCAAAGTATCGGTTTCACTATACAATAATAACGCCATCGGAATAGAGCTTCCATCCACTGTCACATTGAAAATTACAGAAACAGATCCAGGCACAAAGGGAGATACCGTAACAAATGTATTTAAACCGGCAACACTGGAAACAGGCTATGTAACCAAAGTACCACTTTTTGTAAATACCGATGAAAAGGTAAAAATTGATACACGTACTGGTGAATTCATGGGTCGGGCATAGAATAAATAAGTGTGAAGTGTATAAAGTGAACTAA
>CAXMPV010000074.1:0-8467 GCA_964195175.1 uncultured Thermodesulfobacteriota bacterium
GATACATTCCGCATACCATCAGGTACGACGATGAAGGAGATTGAGAAGAAGGTTATACTTGATGCGCTTCAAACGACTAATGGCAGCAAGTCTAAAGCGGCAAAGATACTTGGAATTTCTACAAGAAAGATCGAATATAAAATCAAAGAGTGGTCAACGGAAGAGTGATCTTGATAAGATTGGAATATTACTATAGAATCATGTATGGCAACTGTATTAGATTGTGTAAAGAATTGTAGGATTTGATTATAAATTGATGCTGCCTGATGATGTTTGAGGGCTATCTGGAGTGCTTCACCAGTATTAGTCATTTCGGCTTTTCCAGAAGATGAGGATATTTCTCCTTTATCTGCTCCCTGAGTTCCGCGTCTAGCTTTGATTTATACAAAGTATTGACCTCTGAAAGTTGCTCTATGGTCAAATCAGCTGCACATTTCAGATCTGTACCTCTCAGGCAGGCGTTCCGTAGATTGACATTACTGAGTTTTGCTTTATTCAGTTTTGTTTTGCTAAGGTCTGCATCACTCAGATCTGCACCACTCAGGTTAGCCTCGCTCAGTTTGGCTTTATACAGGTTAGCTTTAATCAGTTTGACACCACCAAGTTCTGCCTTGCTCAGATTGGCTTTAGTAAGATCTGCTTCGCTCATGTCCGCTCCTGTCAGATTAGCTCCATGCAGGAGGTAGGCACCTCTCAGGTTGGCGCCTTTGAGGTTGGTACTCTTCAGTATTATGCCCCACAGGTTGGCGCTGCTAAAATCGATGCCGTTCAGATCGGCCTTACTCAAATTGACCTGACTCAGTTTAACTCCACTCAGTTTTGCTTCACTAAGGTCAGCACAACTTCCTTCTGCTCCAACAGTTTTGAGCCAGATTTTATGATCTTCGTGGATCTCACGTAGATCAGCCATACTGATTTTCCGTCCCATAGTATGCGCTCCTCTTACGAAGTTATATATTGTAATTATTTGTCGAAATGATGATAGTAAAGGCTTTTAAGGATAAGTTGTTTTTTTTGTTAAACTTCAATTGTAAGTATCGAGATATGATAGTTTGAATGATTTATTAAATCAAGTGGAAAAGAGAGTTAGGGGAGAAGATTTACGAATTACAATCTGATAATCACAAAATACCATTTTTCTTGGCGTAAGGAGCGTTCCCACTAGTTCTGTTTAGTCTTTGTTTCTCATTATAAGATCAACAAGTATGCATTTGTGCAGATGGTAATAGTCACTAGGTTTGGTTAAGTACTCGTCGGCACCATTTTCTATGGCTTCTTTACAGGTGGCTTCGTCTATTAGGGCAGAGACCATCATAATACCTATACTTTTGTCAAACAGCCTTACCCTTCTCAAGACTTCTATGCCGCCTATTCCTTCCATTATAATATCGAGGAGCATGACGTCAGATTTCAGGCTTATCACTTTTTCCAGTGCGTCTGCTCCACTATGCGATATAATGATGTCGTGATCCATCTCTTCCAGAAAACTCTTAAGCAGGAAGCACGCGTCGACATTATCATCTACAATTAATATCTTGCTCATATATTTCACTTTCGTATTGGGTAGTGATGGAGCTGTATCGGGCGGTCGTCATCGTTTCTGCCTCAGGTCCGTGAACTGGGGCTACATGGTTATTCTGTATCATGGAATTTTAAATCTGGCTGCTGAGTCAGTGATGTCTTGTTCAGGGCAATTTTTGGTTGCAGGTAAATGTGCAATATCTCAATGGTCTGCTCTAGCTGCTTTATTGCTCCTTTATCATTGCTGTGTAATATACTTAATACTTTATCGGTATAATATTTGTCTGTATTATTCATACGTCACTACTAACACAAACCTTATGCCAGAGAAGTAGGTATGATAACGGAGCAGGCCAAGTCGGTAGGGTCGGGAAGGAAAGTAATACTTGTAATGTACTGTATGTGCCCTACAGTGTAGTTAACTGCTTCGTATAGGATTGCCAGATTATAGAGATCTCTGACAAAGCAGATCTAAGCCAGTGTGGATCTGCCTTATAATGTGAGCCATGGCATACTTTTGTGACGACACACATTTGTGTCTATGGCACAATCCCTTACCAATTACTCTGCCGGTAGGTGCGTAATTGAATCTGTTTTCATGTTTGAGATAGGCATCACTTGTATGGATATTTGATTGCTGATAAAACATTTAAGTTACCGTTAGTAGCTGGTTTAGTACGATAATCAGCCTCTTTCTTGACACTCTATTGTAAAAGTGATAATATCAGCCAAATTATCAAAATGCGGATCTATTATTATGAGTGAAGATATAGCACGGATATTACTTGAAAAAAAGGCGGTTATCTTAAACGCGAATGAACCGTTTACATTTGTATCGGGAATCAGAAGCCCTATTTACTGCGATAACAGGCAGATGATTGCATATCCGGAAGAGAGGGAGAAGATTGTTAACGCCTTTATCAATGAATCTCAAAATTGTAGTTTTGATATTATAGCAGGGACTTCAACAGCAGGGATCCCATGGGCATCCTGGATAAGTGACAAATTGAATAAACCGATGGCATATATCAGGAGTGCAAAAAAAAGCCATGGTTCTGGTAATCAGATTGAAGGTGCAGATGTAGACGGGAAAAAGGTACTTATTGTTGAAGACCTTATCAGTACCGGTGGGAGCAGTTTCAGCGCCGTTGAGGCGGTACGGGGGGCTGGAGGAAGTTGTGTGGCCGTAGTTGCAATATTTACCTATGACTTTGAGAAAGCCGGAAAGATATTTAAAGAAGGGGGTTGCCAGCTGTTGACGATTACTAATTTTTCTACCCTTGTAAATATTGCAAAAAAAGATGGGTTTTTAACTGATAAGGAACTAGTCCTTGTGCTAAGCTGGAATAAAGATCCACAAAATTGGGGGCCGAAACATGGATTTCCCAATGCGGAAAAAGGATAATTTATGAGTTATCTTGATGATTTAAGGGAACGGGCAAAAACGGTAAAGAGTATTGTCTGTATGGGTGTTGACCCTATTATTGAAAAGATTCCAATTAAGGGTGAACTGCGTCCGGTTATTGAAGGGTTCTATCTTGATATTCTGAAGGAGATGAATAAGAGGGATTCGTACCCGGCTGTAATTAAACCGAATATTGCATATTTTGAACAATATGGCTTTGACGGATTGAGTGCGTTAAAGACAATTATCACTCAATACAAATCATCAGGCATTCCATCACTCCTTGATGCAAAACGTGGCGATATAGGAAAGACATCAACGGCCTATGCAAAGTCTGTATTTGAATTCTGGAATTCAGATGCTGTAACTATAGCTCCATATATGGGCTCTGATTCTGTTGAACCATTCATTGAATGGTGTGAAGAGGGAAAGGGTGTTTATATACTATGTCGGACTTCTAACAAGGGAGCTGTTGACCTGCAGGATCTTAAGGTTGATGGAGTTCCGGTATATATGAAGCTTGCAGAGAATATTATACAGTGGCACAAACCCGGTGTGGGTGCTGTTGTCGGAGCAACCTATCTTGAAGAGTTAGAGGAGATCAGCAGGTTCTTTGTTGGATCAAAGAAAGAGGTTCCACTGTTGATACCGGGAGTAGGCTCGCAGGGGGCTAGTGCTGGAGAGGTAGTTGAAGTATTGAAAAAGACAAGCAATGATGTCCTTATTCACAGAATTAACAGTTCAAGTGGAATCAATTATGCGTATATGAAAAAAGACACATCTGATTATGCAACGGCAGCGGTTGATGCCCTTGAGATTCTGAATAAAGAGATAGGGCTTTGTATTTAGGTCGACTTTCTCAACCCTTCTTATATTATTGTCCAGTACATAAGAGACACATCTTACCAGGTCAATATTTTCCAAATCATCTGGTTCTCATTATCTCCATCAATCTTCATAAAATCTATTTTCTGTCTTTCTGCTGTAACTTGAATACTCATGCTCTGCATAAAATCTTAGATAATTTGCCAGGTTACATATTTTGTGTTTAAAAATGGCCTATATTTCATTAGACGATTGATATCTTTGAGAGGAGATACGCGTGTGAAAAGATCTCAACCTCTTAATGAATGAGCGAAAAAATGGCTTTTTTCTCCTTGATATTAAAAAGTAGAAGCCTATTATAGGAATTTGTTGTCATTCGGTAAGCTTTTTGCTCAATTAGCTAAGTAAAGAGAAAAGGGAATTCTGCACAGAAAGATTTAAATGTGTTTTTATTGAAAATCTAAGTTCTTACAAGTTGTTCTAACTCTTTATTGTATAAGAGTTGCGGTCTTCCTAATTGTTCTGGCTTCCCGACGTGTATTCTGTGTTAATAGCAAAATGTGATGAGTAACGGCTGGCAGAAATTAGCACGATATCGAAAATTATGCGCTTGGTATCACGGCAATACCGAAATATTTACTGCGCAATAATGGATTTCTTAAATTTTTTCATCTCATCACAAGACTACAATAGACAAGAAAAGGTGTAGATGTATAATAATAAAATATTTTAAACAGAGAGCAATCTAAAGAGGGTATAAAATGGATGTTACTAAAATATTTGGGACGAATGTATTTAATGATGAAGTAATGAGGAAATGGCTGCCCAGGGATACCTATAAAGCACTCAAGAAAACTATTGAAAATGAAATGCATTTGCCGCCTGAGGTTGCAGATGTCGTAGCAAATGCTATGAAAGATTGGGCAATTGAAAAAGGCGCAACACATTATACCCACTGGTTTCAACCACTGACGGGGAGTACCGCGGAAAAACACGACTCCTTTATCTCACCTACAGCGCAAGGCGGAGTAGTTATGGAGTTTTCCGGTAAACAGCTTGTTAAGGGAGAGCCTGATGCGTCAAGTTTTCCAAGCGGAGGGCTCAGGGCCACATTCGAGGCACGTGGATATACTGCATGGGATTGTACTTCTCCCGCTTTCCTTAAGGAAGATGCAGCCGGGGATGTAACACTCTGTATTCCAACCGCTTTCTGTTCATATACGAGTGAAGCATTAGACAAGAAAACGCCGTTGCTGCGTTCAATGTCCGCAGTTTCACAACAATCGCTTCGTGTTTTACGCGCGCTTGGGAATAAAAGTGTTAAGAAAGTTACTGCAAACATTGGTGCTGAGCAGGAGTATTTTCTAGTAGATAAAAAATTCTTTGAGCAGAGATTAGATTTAATAGTAGCGGGGAGAACGCTTTTTGGTGCACCGGCACCAAAAGGGCAGGAGATGGAGGATCACTATTTTGGACAGATTAAGGATCGTGTTGCCGATTTTATGAAAGATCTGGACAAAGAGTTATGGAAGTTAGGGATTGCTGCGACAACAAAACATAATGAAGTTGCACCATCACAATTTGAAATGGCACCAATCTTTACCACTGCAAACATTGCGGCGGACCATAATCAACTTGTAATGGAGACATTACAGAAAGTTGCTATCAGACGCGGTCTGGTTTGCCTTTTACATGAAAAACCTTATGCACGAATTAACGGTTCAGGGAAACATACGAACTGGTCTTTGAGTACTGATGAAGGTGCCAATTTGCTTGAACCTGGAAGCACACCACATGCGAATGCACAGTTTCTTCTTTTTATCTGTGCGCTTATCAGCGGTGTTGACCGCCATGCAGACATTATACGAAGATCTGCTGCAAATTCAGGTAATGATCATCGCCTCGGTGGACACGAAGCCCCGCCGGCAATTATCTCTATCTTTATGGGCGAAGAATTGACAGAAATTCTGGAAGCTATTGCAAAGGGGAAGAAGGCAAAATCAAAAGCGTTTACAACTCTTAAGGTGGGCGTTGATACATTACCGGCGCTTCCCATGGATAATGCGGACAGGAACCGGACATCACCATTTGCATTTACGGGCAATAAATTTGAGTTTCGCATGGTTCCCTCATCCGGTTCGATTTCAAGACCGTGTATTGTTCTTAATACTATTGTCGCGGAGGCACTTGATGATATTGCAACCAGGCTTGAGAAGGCAAAAGATATCCACAAAGAGACAGCATCGATTATAAAAGATACGATGAATGAACACGGGAGAATTGTCTTCAATGGTAACAACTATGCTGGAGACTGGGAAAAAGAGGCAAAGAAGCGTGGGTTGCCTAATATTGATTCGACTGTGAAAGCGTTGAAAACTTTTCCGGATAAAAAATCTGTTGGTTTGTTTCAAAAATATAAAGTACTTTCAAAAGAAGAAGTACTCGCCAGATATGAGATTTATCTCGGACAGTATTCAAAGCAGATTAACATTGAAGCAAATGCGTCTCTTGATATGGTTAAAAGTTTATATATTCCAGCGATTATTCATTACACAAAAGAGCTTGCTGAGGGTGTTGAAAAGCTGGAAGCAATAAATGTATCTGCGGATGTCCAGAGAGATCTGTTATCAAAAGTATCGATACATTTGAAAACAGCATATCGTAATACCCGGAAACTGGAATCTGAACGTGAGAAGGCACTCAAGATCTCTGATAGCTTAAAATGTGCTGAGGTATTTCGTGATAAGGTACAGGTCGTAATGGCTGATTTGAGAGAAGATATTGATATTCTGGAAACATTGATTCCCCGAAAATTGTGGCCTGTCCCGACATATGCTGATCTATTATTCAAGTTATAGGTTTATAAATCTGTAAGTTTCGCATTGTGCTTATTTTGTTTAACCTCGTATTTATAATTGGTTGTATAAATGAGTGATCGTGAATAACGGTGATTAGCTGTTTCATAAATTACTGAAAATCTTACAGGTATCTATCCTTTTATTTAGGACAAGGTATTCGCTTTCTCACTCCAAAAAAACTACTACTGCTTGTTTTTACATGCTACAACATGATAAAGGCACATTCACGTATAATGGCAATATCATGCCTTCCAAAATTACAATTAATAATTCTTGTAACTGTTCAACTGGGTAGTTATCCGTTATAATCGCAAATCAGGGTTTAATAATGGTTTTTGTCTACAAGAGAGAACGTTTATTAGGCTTTAAATTGAAATAAACTTATAAGGAAACTATGATGGCAAACTCAACAAGTGCAGTATACTACCACTTTAATGGTCTGATTCTTTAATCTTGCAATTTTATCATAAAAGGTTATAATTCAGTCTTAGTTTGTTGAGTTTTTTCAATATGTATCTTTCACGTTGTATCTTTCACGTTGTATCTTTCACGTTGTATCTTTCACCTAAAGATTTTGTAGAGAAGTCGTCGGCATTTCAAGACATAATCACCCTTGCAAGATACCAGAAGAATGCCATTTGTTTCATTACGGAGCCTCCAATATGTACTACACTGATCGCAAAGAAAATATATCTACAGCCTTGTTACTTGCTGCAGGAACGGGTAGCCGTTTACGGCCCTTAACCGATAACATTCCAAAATGCCTGGCTAGAGTCAACGAAGCTCCCATTTTAGAGCACTTAGTTGAGTGTCTTCATCAGCACAATTTTAAACGCTTAGTTGTGGTTGTTGGGTATTTAGAGCAGAGTATTCGCGATTTACTTGATAAAATAGCGGGAAGTCTTACGGTTGAGTTTATTGTTAGTCCGCAATACGAAACTACGAATAACATTTATTCACTCTGGTTGGCACGAGAAATAATCCAAGAGCCTTTTGTGCTAATTGAAAGTGATTTGATTTTTACTCCTCCTCTACTGGAGGACATGCTTTTGCCAGATAGAATTGCTATTTCTCACATATTACCCTGGATGAATGGGTCAACAGTGACAATTAGCGCGCGTACACCCCACCACGTAACAGATCTTCATATTAATCCCAACGGAAATATAAATGGAACAACTTATAAGACAGTGAATATATACAGCCTGTCGCTGCAGTCGTGGAATCGTATTATCAGGCGATTGGACCTCTATATTTCTGCAGGCAAGGTAAATGCCTATTATGAATCAGTATTTGCAGAAATGATAGCCGATGGTAGCTTGAACCTTGAGAGTGTTTTCTTTGATAAGGCTTTTTGGTACGAGATCGATACGCTGGGTGATCTGCGTGAGGGTGCGAGGATATTTCAACAAGCAGAAAACAGATTAGAGTTAGGGAATAAATAACTTTACATTATTGCATTTCATTTTCAAGTCATCCCTGAACTAATATTCAGGATGTACTCTGTCCAATATTCATTCTCCGAATCCTTGATTCAGCTAAAACTGCGCTTACGTTTCGGCTCGGCTCAATCAGATCTACCAAACCTGAGCACTGCGGGAGTAAAGATTTACTTTTCCAAACCCTTAAACAATAACTGAAAACGCTTGACGAATAATAACAATAAATCACAGACGGTTGCCCGGTTAGATTATGCAGGGGTTAATCAATATTGGAACAATGCTCAACCTTCTATTCTTGGACCATATATGATGGAGGGATTTGGCTTTCCTGCAAGTGCAGGACAGTTTCGTTTTAAGGCCGAACGGCAGATTGTTGAACGATTGATTGGTGGTATTAATTCTAACTCCATACTAGA
>CAXMPV010000075.1:0-8433 GCA_964195175.1 uncultured Thermodesulfobacteriota bacterium
TACCTTCAGAAGCGGAGGGGACTCTGGATATACGCTTTCCTGCCCCCTACACAACAAAGCAAATTCTAACCAATATCGACAATATACTAGGAGACGAAGTCGGCACACATACGATAATGAGTGCTGAACCGACGCGGTTTACGCCGGACCCTCTCTATCTTTCAGTTTCTGAGGAAATTACAGGCAAACCTACTATTCAGAAGAAGGAAGATGGCGGAAGTGATGCACGTTTTATCGGGCGTTATAATATCCCGGTAATCGTCTCCAGACCGATTGTGGGAGAATTACATTCGGTAGACGAGTGGATAGATATCAGCTCTATGGAAACATTCTATCGTATCTACGAGCGCTATTTAAAACGAAAACTGCATCTAGATGAATAATGACTTAGGAATTGGGAGATTCAGGAATTGATAAATTCCATTTATACCCCCATCCATAATTGGATTTCATGCCAACCCCTTATGAGCGAGCCATCTTTCTGCTTCAAGTGCGGCCATACAACCTGTGCCGGCAGCGGTAATTGCCTGTTTATAATATGGGTCCATAACATCACCGGCAGCAAATACACCCACAACACTTGTTGCTGTTCTCCATGACTGACGAGTACCGATAAATCCCTTATCATCTAATTCTATACTGTCACCGAGAAATGAAGTATTCGGAGTATGTCCAATTGCGATAAACAACCCGCTACAGTCCAGTTCAGATTCCTCCTTACTAACTGTATCTTGTATTCGTATTCCCGAAATTATTTTGTCACCCAGAACATCTGTAATAATAGAGTTCCACTTGAATTCAATCTTTGGATTCGATTTAGCACGTTCCTGCATTATGGAGCTGGCCCTGAGCTCATCGCGACGATGAACCATAATTACCTTGCTTGCAAACTTTGTCAAATAAAGACCTTCCTCAATTGCTGAATCTCCCCCTCCGACAACTACCAACACTTTGTCCCTGTATCCGGGAAGAGCGCCATCGCATATAGCACACGCACTCACTCCACCCCCCGATTTAGCAAGACGTTGTTCGTTCGGTAAATTAAGCCAGTTTGCTCTTGCGCCAGTGGCAATAATAACGCTCAATGCCTCAACGTCACAGCCTTCAGAACTCTTTAATTTAAAAGGGTGTGTGGTGAAATCAACAGATGTAATGTCTTCTGTAAGTACTCGAGTATCAAATCTTTGAGATTGTTGCTTGAATAGCTCCATCATTTCCGTTCCCTGTACACCGGATGGGAAACCAGGGTAATTTTCTACCTCGGTAGTATACATAAGCTGACCACCCGGAACCATTATGTTTGAAGGTTCTCCCTCATACACAACTGGATCCAGGTTGGCCCTTGCCGCATAGATGGCTGCAGTCCATCCAGCAGGACCGGAACCAATGATTACTATCTTTTCTGCCATATTATTTCTCCATTTAAAGGAGTACGATCCCAGCCAACATTATCTGGTAATGACACCCCTATATGTTAAAAATAAAATTCTATCATGCATATCTTTTAAATGCAAATACGGATCATATATAATTATTATCAGAATCTTAATTACTGTAATATTTTTCATGTAACTGAGCGCGTAATTGATTTATAAGTAGAATCTCCCTAAGGGTTTTGCTATAGTAAATTACAAAGTATTGGCAAGGAACTCTTGTTTTTTTCTTATGAATTGTTGGTATACATTCAATTTTTTTACGATGGAAACATACGCAGAATGGCTAATGTGGCATCCATCAACTTTTATTAATAATCCTTAACATGACTAAAAACCGTTTACGTTTAACAAATAACTCAAAAATTGCCATAATCGGAGGCGGTCCGGCAGGGAGTTTTTTCGCAAATGATGCAATACGAGAAGCAAAAAGCCTTGGTATCAATATTCAGATAACAATTTTCAACGGTAAGGATTTCAGTCAGAGAGGTCCCAGTGGATGTAATATGAGCGCCGCAGTTATTGCAGGCACTTTACATGCAAAGCTTATAAGGGACGGCATTATTTTGCCTGAAAGTATTATTCGCCAGGAAATTAAAGGATATTACTTCCATACTGAAGAATATGGTATTGAGTTATACAAGCCCGATCAGATAAGCAAAACTAGTATTATGGCAGTATACCGCGGCAATGGACCGCTTTACAGTACTCACACAGGAAGCCATAGTTTTGATGATTTCCTGTTAAAACATGTAATTAAGCAGGGAGTAACTGTAATCTCAGAGCCGGTACTGGATCTGAATTTATCTTCCAACCTTGATACCCCTGCTACCGTAATCTACGGAAAAGGTGGTCCGCAAAATAAAATGGAAGCAGATCTTGTGGTAGGTGCATTTGGAGTTAATTCAAGAATAATTGATAAAATTAAAGACTTAAATTTTGGCTACGTACCCCCTAAAACTATTAGAACATGTCAAATGGAGATACCATTAGATCCTGCTTTTATAAAGAACTCTTTCAAGGACAACATACAAGTATTTGCACTTGGAATTGAACCATTCAGATTTGCGTCGATGGTGCCAAAAGATAATTATGTTACAGTAAGCCTTGTGGGTTCTAGAGATTTGACTAGCAATGATCTTATTGATTTTTTAAATCATCCGGTTGTCCGTAAGAATTTACCTCATGACTGGGAAATGCCTGATAAATTCTGTATGTGTTTGCCTAAAATTGTACTTTCACATTCAAAAAATCCATTCACTGACAGACTTGTAATTGTAGGTGATGCCAGTATATCAAGGATTTTCAAAAATGGCCTGGAATCAGCCTATATTACTTCTCAGTTAGCCGTACGGACTGCATTTGAACACGGTATTTCCAGTGAAGACTTTGCCAGACATTATTATAAGCCTGCCAGGAAACTGCTTGCTATGGATAATAAGCTTGGAACAGTAATTCTGGCAATCAGCGATTTCGTTACCAGGCAAAATTGGCTAGTGAAAGCACGTCTATCCTACGTTGAAGACAAAAGAGGCTCTTGGATTGCAAACCATCTCAACGCACTTCTCTGGAACATGGTCACAGGAGATGCTCCATATCATAAAATATTGATACAGGCTATAAATCCTCTGTTTCAGATCAAATTAATACCTATTACGTTAAAAGCGCTGGTCATAGCTATTATAAAATATCTGTTTCGTCGCAATCACACAAAATAATATCCATGTACTTAAGATGTCTATTACCGATGCTTCAGCAATTCGGCGCTTAGTCTTTCTTACTAATAGTGGATGGTTACAAAAATAATCAACAATAAATATGAATTAAAAACGCATAATGATTGTCGAAGATGAGTCTGTGACTGCTAGATCCTTAGAAATGAGTTTAGTGAAATCAGGGTACGATGTTACCGCAATAATGTCTTCGGGTGAACAAGCTATTCAGCAGTTAGAAAATGGAGAGTGTCCTGTCTCCTGAGGAAAAGGAACACGTTTCTGCTTTATTATACCAACCGCACAATCTAACTAATTAATTAGTTTATAAGGTATGAGTGTGGAATAAAATCTATCAGTTAACACATGTCCCCCATACTAATGAATATTTCTAGAATTTTTGAATATATTTTTGACATGAAGAAAGCGCCCTTTATGTATTGTCAAATTTAAATAATTAATTAGCATATTGATTAATGTCATTAAGATCGAAATTTTTCATGTTGCCTTTTTTTTCATCGTCTGCCTCAATACCCGCATACTCAATAGAATCAAATCGATAACCATCGCTGTCAATTTCACTTCCTTCATACCGTTCCTCTTCTTCCTTGCATTTAATACAAAGAGACACAAAAGGTATGGCCATTATGCGTTGTTTGTTTATGCCCTTACCACAGTTTTCACAGTTACCGTACTTACCCTTCTTAATTTTATTCAAAGCGCTGTCTATTTGCTCAATTTCTTTAGCCTCGCCTTGCGCTATAGACATAACAATTTCATCTTCAACCATGTTAGACGCAATGTCTGCAGCGTCTGAAAGTCTGTCTATACCTGAATTTCTAATCTCCTTTAGCCTCTGCTTAACCTCTCTTAAAAGGTATTGCCTTCTATCTTTAAGCCGGCTAGTTAATTGTTTTATGAATTTATCGCTCATTTAAAATTTCCTAATAAATATTAAAAGAATACATTATTGCTATTTATGAGAGCAAACTACATACCATTGTCCCATGATTTGTTGAGATTATACAAATAGCTAAATAGTTTTCAACTTTAAAATCCATATATAAAGCTAAATGCGCTCTTTTATTCTTAAATAATAATAAATAGCAGAATATGTCTTATATTATCTAGCATATTTGACTTTATTGCCCCATTTAACTTATATTTATCTCATTGACAATCATAAAATATTAACCTCATGTATCTAGCATTTCTTCAAAAACCAACTAGGCATATTGTAATGCGAAAATATTTCTTGTAATATTTTCGCTTATATGGTTAATAATCGGCATTTTCCGAGTCTTTTTTCTTCATTTTACTATAGTCTGTTTTGGTATAATGTGTTAAATCATAGACTGAGCCATAAATCTTCCGAAAAAATACGTGCTTCTTATCATATGAGGTGTTTAAGAATTACATAAATTATTTAAAACAGAATTCATTTTTTCATTCAATAACTAAAGAAATATGAGCAGATTAATAGCAATAATAGATGATGAGCCGGACATTGTAGAGCTCGTGTCTATTCATCTAAAGAAGGCGATGTTTAAAGTCAAGGGGTTCTCTGATGCAGAAGGTTTATATAGATTCCTTGGCCTGTCTGATGGACATGGCCAGGAGAGTGATCAACTACCAGATCTAATTATTTTGGATTTGATGTTACCGGATGCTGATGGTATTGAGATCTGCAAAAACCTGAAAAAGAGAGGCGAATATTCATCTATTCCTATCATAATGCTTACAGCTAAGGGTGAAGAGACAGATAAAATACTGGGATTGGAATTTGGTGCTGACGACTATGTAACTAAGCCATTTTCACCAAGAGAGTTAGTTGCCAGGGTAAAGGCGGTATTGCGGAGGCGACAAAAGATCGATGAATCAGGAAAAATTGATATCGGTGAAATATTAAAAATAGACACTGAGAAGCATGAGGTTGCTGTTAAAGGGCAAAAAGTAGAATTAACTTCTACTGAATTCAGAATATTAAAACTGTTTATATCAAATAAGAGCAAAGTATTTTCAAGGTATGACATTTTAGACTATCTATGGGGAGACGAAAAGATAGTTTTGGACAGAACAGTTGATGTACATATCAAGAATTTAAGAGAAAAGCTGGGTGAGGCAGGGCAGCTCATAAAAAATATTAGAAGCATAGGATATAAACTGGAAACTCGCTGCGGTGACTCTGCATAAGTCAAGAAATGAAAAATTCAATATTTGTAAAAATATTTGGTGGATATCTTCTTATCGTCATTATAATTCTTGCCATAACACTCCCTCTATCATTTAGAGCAATAAGATATAATCACATAGATACATTAACCGGTAATCTGAGAAATCTCTGTTTTACGTTAAATCTGAAATTATCCCCGCTTTTAGAAAACAATCAAATTGACGAACTTGACAATCTCATAAAAGAGCTAGGCAAGCAGATTGACACAAGGCTCACGATCATAAGCCCTGAAGGAGTAGTCTTTGCCGATTCAGAAAAAAATCCAACATTAATGGAAAACCATAAGAACAGAATTGAGATAATACAGGCCATTAAAAATGGTGTTGGAACATCGTTGAGATACAGTGCATCAGTAAAAGAAGAAATGTTATACGTTGCAATGCCGATCGTAATTGATGATAAAGTCTTCGGAGTTTTAAGGGCAAGCCTGTTTTTAAAAGAGATAAACACCCTGCTCAATCACTTAAAAATGAATATTATTAAGATTGCAACGATTATTGTCGTGGTTTTATTAATTGGCGCTTTTCTATTTTCCCGAAGTTTTTCGAGACCTATTAAAGAATTGGGTATAGCTTCCCGCAAAGTGGCTAAAGGGGACTTCAGCGCAAAGGTGTTCCTTAATAGTAGAAATGAAATAGGAGAGCTGGCAGATAGCTTTAA
The DNA here is from genome assembly GCA_964195175.1 of uncultured Thermodesulfobacteriota bacterium. Taxonomy (GTDB): domain Bacteria; phylum Planctomycetota; class Brocadiia; order Brocadiales; family Scalinduaceae; genus Scalindua. Next base: position 6,039 of record CAXMPV010000075.1, read on the forward strand.
TTATATGACAGATCAGATTAATACGCTATTTACTCAGCTGTCCCACCAGAAAGAAGAACTCAACAGCATCATATCATCAATTAAAGAAGGGCTTTGTGTAATAGACAAAAATGGAGTTATTGCAATAAGTAATGAGAGTTTTAGAGAAATCGTTCAAAGCAACTCAGTAAAAGAGAAATTATTCAAGGAAGTATTAAGTGAAACCAGATTCGATGAATTGATAAAAAGAGTAAGAAGCGAGCAAAATAATGTTGTTGATGAAATAGAAATGAATAGCAGGACATTTTTATGCAGCGCTACTTTTTGCTCTAACAAAGAAGACTTAGTGGTAACGTTACATGATATATCAAAAATCAAGAACCTGGAAAGAACAAAGAAGGACTTTGTCACTAATGTTTCCCATGAGTTACGTACACCGCTTACGGCAATAAAAGGCTTTGTAGAAACGCTACAAGGAACAAACAATAATGATGAGAATCTACATTATCTGGATATCATCAATAGACATACTGACAGGGTAATAAGAATTGTTAATGATTTACTATTACTATCAAAGCTTGAAGATACTTCAGACAGTCTCGAATGTGAAAAAGTAAATCTAAATGACTTAATAGAAAATATTATAAAGATATTTGAACATCGTTTAGATGAAAAGAATCTGGTTTTAAAATTTAATGCAGACGATAATTTGCCTATTATCAAAGCTGATCCTTTTAAACTTGAGCAGGTGTTTATTAACCTGATTGATAACGCCATTAAATATACGGAAAAAGGAGAAGTTGTAGTATCCTTAAGCCATAACAATCAAATCGTAATAATAGAAATACAGGATACGGGGATATGTATTCCTCAGGAACATTTATCCCGGATATTCGAAAGATTTTATGTAGTAGACTCATCAAGATCCAGGAAACTTGGCGGAACCGGCTTAGGATTATCAATAGTAAAACACATTATACTCTTACATAATGGAAAAATAGAAGTTAAGAACATCCCCGGGACAGGCACAAACTTCATTGTCACCTTGCCTGTAACCCTCTCATAAAGTCTGTTAATTTTAACTTAAAAATCTTCTTTGATTTGAACGTCTGATATTCAAGAATAATAAGAATGCGTAAAGCCCTTATAACAATAATACAATTATCAGTGTATTGGCCTTTTTTGCTATTGTTCAGAATCTTCCTTAATTATAAGGTCATCGGAACTGACAATCTGAAGGGATGCGGAGATTCCTTCATAATCGCGGTAAATCATGTTTCATATCTCGACCCCATATCCGTTTCAATCGCCTTGCCTTTTCGTTTAAGATATTTTCCGCTCTATTATATGGCCAGTGATTATTTTTATAAAATACTATTCTTTTATCGCTTTGTTGGAGCTGTCCGTGCCCATGAGGGAAAAGATCTGGAATTATCTGGCAGGCCACTAATTAATTTATTAGACCAAAGAGAGAGAGTTGTCATATTTCCGGAAGGCACTATAAACAGAGGTGTCAAGAGCAGGCCGCACAGAGGGATCTCGTACATAGCTGCCAAAAGTAGCAAATTGATTGTCCCACTTAAAATAGAGTCAAATCTGGATGGCTCTATAAGTGTTGTTGGTGGAAAGATTTTTGATCTGTTGACGGGAAAGCATCGGATAAAGATGATCTATGGTGCCCCATTTAGGATAGAAGAGACAATCGGCAAGACACCTGAAAGCCTTTCTGATTTAAGAGAAGCGTCTGAAGGTGTGTTCAAAAGAATAGAGGATGCAACGTAGCAATATGCATCATTTCATTGTCCGAACCGGACGTATACTGAAGTACTCATCGAATTTATTCCAGAATATACTACCGTAACACGCGCTCATTATCCAGGCCGCATCATTACCGTAACTGTCCCCCGTCCATATCCATGGTTGCTTCTTATCAAATAGGGTATCTACATACATATCACTAAAGTTCTGCTTAGGCTCAAGAAGCGATGCTGCTTCCTCTACCGTTGGTAAACGCCAATCCTTAAACCCGGCGTAACCTTTAATATTCAGATTATTCACCCACTCAGATATTTTTTCCTTATCTTTAAATCTTTCAGATCCATTCTGATGCCACATTAAGCCTGTCGTATAATCAACTACCACTTCGTCGTAAAGTATAGATTTTAGCTCGTACTGGTGACGTATTGTACTGTGCCCGTAAAAACCCCAATCCTGCTCATCGCGGATTTCTACATAAGGCATGGATAGCGCCTGGGTTACTAACAAATCCTTGTATGATGAACGCAGGTACTTCCTTTCAATCCTATCCTGCCATTTAATCTTATTAAGATGCACTAGCTCTTCACTGTTCAAAAACAAAACCAACTCCCCCCCCTTCTGCCCCCCCTCATCATTTAGCGTTCCGAATCCAGGCGTT
>CAXMPV010000076.1:0-8400 GCA_964195175.1 uncultured Thermodesulfobacteriota bacterium
CGATGCACAGGGTATTACTGCTAAATTCAACTTGAACTTACTTACACATATAAACAGGGAACTGGGTGGGAATTTTGACTTGGATAATTTTGATCATCAGGCAATGTACAATGAAGAAATCGGCCGGATAGAAATGTACTTGATCAGTAATCTCGATCAGAAGGTCTTTATCAGTGGACTTGATTTAGAGGTTTATTTTGAAGCGAACGAAACTATCCACACGGAAAACTCATTCAAGTATTCGCTAGACGAAATTGATACGCTGGCGGAAGAGGCAGGTCTTTACGTTGAGCAGAAATGGTTTGATAATGAACGACTTTTCAGCCTGAACCTTTTCGCGCCGGCTGTTGATTAGTAGTAAAGGGATTTTTATGGGACCAAGAAAAAGTATTAATGATAAGCATGCAATCTGCGGTATTTGCCCGGCAGGCTGCTGGGTTACTGTCAGCTACGATCAGGATGGAAGAATTGGAGAAGTGCGTCCTGATGAGAGTTCTCATCTAGGGATGATCTGTAAACTCGGTGAACACTCTGCTGAGATTGTATATTCCAAAGACCGGCTTCGCTATCCGATGCGGAGAAAAGGTCCAAAGGGGACATACGAGTTTGAGAGAATTTCCTGGGATAATGCCTATGATATTATCGTTGAAAACCTTAATACTATTAAGAAAGAGTCCGGGCCGGAGGCTACTGCAATATATACCGGGAGAGGAAGCTTTGAACTTGCCATGTGTGATGTCTTTCAGCCAAAAGGTGTAGCGGTGTCTTCCGCATCGAGCGTTCTGTTTCCGTTCGGTTCACCGAATACCCTTGGCGTGGGAGCACTCTGTTACGTATCGTTTGCTATGATTGCTCCTCATATTACGATGGGTGGGATGCTGGTTAATATGTTTTCGGATCTTGAGAATGCCCAGATGATAGTTGTCTGGGGGACAAATCCTGCTACCGATTGTCCGCCGCTTGATCTTAACAGGATTGTCAGTGCGCACAAACAGGGAGCACAGGTTGTCGTAATAGATCCGCGAAGGACCATGACTGCAAAACTTACTAATGCTGAGTGGGTTCCAATACGTCCAGGTACTGATGGTGCTCTGGCTCTCAGCATGTGCAATGTTTTCATAGAAGAAGAACTATATGATGAAGACTTTGTAAAAAACTGGTCGATCGGGTTCGATGACCTTGCCAGATATGTTCAACACTTCAGGCCGGATACTGTAGAAAATATTACTGGTGTTCCTGCTGAAACAATCAGATCTCTTGCCAGAAGAATCGCAGAGGCAAACGGCGCATCACCGATTATGTACAGCGGACTTGAGTACAGTGACAGCGGTGTGCAGGCAATACGAGCAACGATGGTTCTCTGGGCACTTGCAGGTCAGCTTGATGTACCGGGAGGACGTTGTTTTACGATGAAGCAGAACAGCTTTCCTATAAACCGTGAAGGTCACATTCAGAACCCTGATGTACGAAAAGCACTGGGTAGGGAGCGTTTTCCTGTTTACAGCGCATATCGTGGTGAGTCTCATGCTATCTCGCTACCGGAATCTGTTTTAGAAGGAAAACCATATCCTATTCGTTCTCTCATTATCCTTGGTGGATCAATCATTACTTCCTGGCCTCAACCTGCTATCTGGCGTAAAACACTGAACAAATTAGATTTTCTTGTATCTATCGATCGCCAGTTGACAGCAGATGCGGCTTATGCAGATATAGTCCTTCCCGCAACTACTATGTATGAAATTGAATCATACATGACTTATGGTCCAATCTTTCGAATCAGAGAGAAGATTGCTGAGCCTGTAGGTGAGGCCAGAAATGATTTCTTTATTTTGTCAGAACTTGCCAGACGTCTTGGATATGGACATCTTTATCCAGCCAACGAAGAAGAGCTCCTTCAACATGTATTGAAGGGTTCCGGCTTCTCTCTTGAAGATGTTCGGAATGCAAACGGAACAGTGCAGGTGCCAACAGTTTTGACGCAGTATAAAAAATGGGAAAAGGGGTTGCTGCGAGCTGACGGTAAACCCGGATTTGATACTCCGACAGGAAAGTTTGAAATAGCCTCTACCATACTTGAAGAGCATGGGTATGATCCTTTGCCAGTCTACACGGAACCTGGTGAAGGTCCTCTGTCACAGCCTGATCTCGCAGAGAAATTTCCACTGATATTCAATTCAGGATCACGCGTAACCACGGATTTCCGTTCACAGCATCATGGTATTTCCGGGCTTTCGAAAGAAAGACCTGAGCCGACGGTAACGATCAACACTCTGGATGCAGAAACCCGTGATATAAAAAGCGGAGACCTTGTGAGCATCATGACAAAGCGTGGTGCCGTTACCATGTGTGCTCTGGTTACAGATGATATTGTTCAGGGTGCCATTGATGCCAATATGGGTGGTGGTGGGCCAGTTGGACCGGAGAAGTGGCAGAATTGCAATGTAAATGAACTGACTGATCTCCATCGCTATGATCCAATCTCAGGCTTCCCTGTATATAAAACACTTCTGTGTGAAGTAGTTAAAGTAACAGAAAGAGATAAGACGCTTGTGGTAGATTCAGGTGAATATAGTGATACTGCCGGGATGATAGAAACAGGCTCAGCGTTTCAGCATGTTGAGAAGCGTATTTATCTTGATCACAATGCAACCACTCCTCTTGACCCGGAAGTCAGGAAGATCATGTTTCGGTTTGCTGAAAATGGGCATGGTAATCCATCCAGCATCTATACAGAAGGAAAGGATGCACGGTTTGCAGTTGAGGCGGCACGAAGAAGTGTCGCCCAGTTGCTCAATTGCACTGCACGGCGTATAACATTTACCGGCAGCGGAACAGAGGCGAATAATCTCGTTATAAAGGGAGTGGCTTTTGCAAACTGGAATTCAAAGAATCATATTATTACAACAACCATTGAACACCCCTCTGTTATCGATACGTGTCAGTGGCTTGAAAGGCACGGATTTACGGTAACATATCTGGAGATGGATAAAACGAAGAGGCTTAATCCGGAAGATTTGAAATCTGCAATTACAAAAAAAACATGCCTGATAAGTGTGATGATGGCCAATAACGAGACCGGTTCTATTAATCCAATAACAGAATTGGTCAGGATAGCGAAAGAACGGAACGTTCTCTTTCATACTGATTGTGTACAGGCGATTGGCAAGATTCCGATAGACGTAAATACTCTCGGTGTGGATTTGCTTACAATGTCAGGTCATAAATTATACGGCCCGAAAGGTATTGGTGCTCTGTATATTCGCAAAGATGTTGTTTTGGAGCCCCTGATAAATGGTGGAAAGCAGGAGAACGGAATGCGTGCGGGGACGGAAAATGTATTAGGGATTGTCGGGTTGGGTAAAGCCGCAGAGTTGGCTGTCCAGCGAATCCACGAAATGGACAGAATAAAAAGGATGCGTGACAAGCTGGAAAAAGGCATACGTGAGTTAATGGCAGATGCAAAGCTGAACGGAAACCCGGAGGCACTTCTGCCAAACACATTGAATATGACCTTACCCGGGATACGTGGAGAATCAGTGGTTCTCGCCCTGGATCAGAAAGGCATTTCTCTTTCTTCCGGGTCAGCATGTAGGGCCGGCTCACCCAAACCTTCACATGCTCTGCTGGCGATGGGGCTTACCGAAGAAGAGGCTCATTGCACTCTGCGTTTTTCGCTGGGGCTTGGTAATACTATGGATGAAATCGATCGCACTATTGATCTTCTTGGAGAAGTCATCAGGGACAAGAAAACCATGGTACGCTTCGTACCCTGCCGTTAAGAAACTGTTTTGTTGTAGATGAGTTCATAGAAAAAATCTTGCATTTTATGATTGTTTTATACTATATCCGCAGACAGAAAGAACAAGTTTCTATTCCTTACCCTAGAAACACGTTGTAATTGAACTTAATCGTCAGGGGTTACTGTCAGCAAATGCTAATGGCAGTTTTATTGGACTGTGACATGCCTGCTGTTGATATTGATACGTTGGTTGATAATCTAAGTAAGGAACTTAAAGAGCTTCGTATTGAAAACCTGCCTGACCAAAAACAATTGAAGGACCAGCTTCAGCAAATTTCAGCAGTAATTCCCAATTTAGTAGATTTTGTTCTTATCAGTAGTGATCCGCTTGTTCCTCCAGTACATGGACGCGTAGATTGGGAAGGTGACTACTTCAACACCGGTTTTATAGCGGGCAAGGACGCTGGCAGGGTTGACTATCGAGAAAATACGTCGCAAGGGTCAGTTAATAAGGGTGCATTGCTGGGTCATCAAACTCCAGTTAAGAATGGGGAGAATGGATTTAATGTTTTCGGGAAGAAAGTTCCTGCCGAGGAACCGATACAGTACTACCCCAAGGTTGGAGAAAACATACGGTTCGACTCGAATAAAAACGCCTACTATGCTGAAAAAAGCGGGCATGTTCGCCTGGTCAACGACATTCTTTCTGTCGACGAGGCGTACACAGTTGATGAAGATGTTGATATTTCAACAGGAAATATTAAACACACAGGTGCCGTTGTAGTCAAAAGAGATGTGCTTGGTGGCGCGAAGATTAAGGCGGTCGGTAATATAGAGGTCCGTGGTATCATAGAAAACGCTGAGATACAGGCAGGTGGTGACCTTATAGTTCATGGCGGTATAAGGCAGTCTTGAGGGTCACAAAGTTGTGGCTCTGAAGCGTTACACTGGCTGAAGACAATGCTTGTGGGGGTTGTTCCCTTTTGTTTTTAGTAATTGTATCCTTGTTTAAGTGCCCATAAATATCCCCTGGTTTGATCCTTACCTGCTTACACCATCAACACATTTTCTTTGGTACTAAACCGTTGCAGATTTTTCTCATTTTCCCCTTCTTGCATTAGGTTGTTGTGGTATAATCCTTTGTGTTTCAGCTGCTTATAGGATTATGAACGTATCATATAGATTTTCTTTTGTAATGATCTCTACTAATTTTCTTCTGTCATAATGTGCTGTAATTATTGCGCTTAGAAATTGCCGTACGAAAATTAACTAAAGTTTTGAAAGAATATGCCGATAAGGTAAGAATATAGATATATCTTTCAATATAAACTATTACATAAGAGGAGTTTGTATACTGAATGCGCGATCGCTCAAACCTCTTTTCTTTGAGGACGTAAGTACAGTGGTTGGATGGCCTTTTTTTTGCAAACTGTTTCTTAAAACTATAAATAAGTTGTCAAATACTGAAAGATCGAACGAAAAGAGCAAAACAGAGGTGACTCTGTGATGCAGAACCACGGGTTTACATAATTGAAGCCGGTTTTTTTGAAAACCGCAAATAGTGGAGATTTGTCAATGAGTGAATATATATCGATATCAGGATACTGCATTATGCATTTAATGTATTCCTATTGCATACAAGGAGAGACATGTGATTGTTAAAAATTTATCAACGGTTTGTGCCGTTTTTATTGTAGGGCTGTTTCTATCATTACATACCTTTGCGAGTGAATTTGACAAGCCAGACCCTACGTTCAAACTGGCTGTCACTCTTTTTCCCATTGATGGAGGACGGCTTTATGTCGGAAGTGTTGACAGGGATAAAAAGACGTTCCGAATCCATCTACGTCATATTGGAAAGGATAGTAAGTGGGTTTACTATTACGCCAGTGCAAGTGCAGTAGTGAACGAGGACGGCGATGTAGAATCTGATAGTGCAGTGGCATCCATAGAATATCCGCAGTATACAGCCAGCGTTATCGGTAATACTTTTCGGAGAGCAAGAATCAGGGTCCTCTTTGATTCTCGTGGTGACGGAAAAGGCTTTTTCAAAGAAGCCGGACATGTTATCTTCCAGGAGTGCGCTACAAAAACGTTCGAAGCAAAAAACTGGAATTGTACCGGTTGGGAATATCTGGGAACACTACCTGGGTTCTAGTAGTGGCACGATTCATCGTGCCTTTCAGCTCTAAACAACTTAACACTTCAACTCGTCCGGAATTTTTGCCCCGGGCTTTAGGTATATAATAATATGAACGAAAATAAAACCAGAGATGAAATAGAAGATAAATATAAATGGGACCTGTCTGTTTTGTACGCATCAGACGATAGCTGGGAAGAGGACTATCGGAAGGTTGAAAAAGAGCTTTCTAAACTTATGGAGTTCAAAGGTACACTGGCTGATTCTCGTCAACTTGAACGGTTCATGCAGACTTATATTGATTTTTCTATTGTCAAAGAAAATTTATATGTATACGCAAATGTGCGGTTTTTTGAAGATACCGGCAACACAACCTACGAAGAGATGAAAGGGCGTATTGAACTGCTCGTATCAAATATTTCAGCAGAAACCGTTTTCATAAAGAAAGAGTTGTCCTCTTTGTCAGAGAATGATATCGATAAATTAATAGATGAGAATGCTCAGCTGTCGGAGTATCGTTTCTTTCTGGATGGTTATGCCAGATACAACCCGCATATACTTTCTGAAGAGTCAGAGACAGTACTGGCAGAACTGGGAATAGCCCTGGGGAAACCAGATGATATTTTTTCAGCCTTTAATGATAACAATATTTCGTTCGAGGTATTTGAACATAATGGAGAAGAGATCCACCTTTCTCACGCAAAGTATGCTCAAATATTAGAGTCCCCTGACCGGGAACTCCGGCAAAAGGCGTTTGAATATTATTACAAACCATTCCTGCAGAATATAGATGTACTGGCGAATACATATGCCACAACAGTACTTACAAACATTAAACTGACTAAGATCCGTAACCATGCGTCTATGCTGGAAAGTGCCCTGTTTCCCGATTACCTTCCAACTACAGTATTCACTAATCTTGTTGATGTTGTGAAAGAGAACATTGATGTGGTGAGTGATTTTAATGCCCTGAAGCAGGAGGCGCTTGGAGTTGAGGAGCTGCACTTCTATGATAATTATATTCCACTGGTTGCTGACGTTGATAAGGAGTATTCTTATGAAGAGACAATTGATCTTGTCCGCACGGCACTTGAACCCCTTGGCTCAGAATATTCAAGGAGGTACGATGATACTGTTAACGCAAGTGTAATCGATGTATTTGAATCTGTTGGCAAGAGGTCGGGTGCATTCTCCTGGGGGAGTTACGCGAGCCGAGGGCTGGTTTTTCTGAATCACACTGGAAAGTTTTCTGATGTTTCAACGTTCGCGCACGAATTCGGTCACTGTCTGCATCGTGACTACTCTATTGGAAATCAACCGTATATATATTACCAGAATCCTATATTCTTGGCAGAGATAGCATCGACATTTAATGAAGCGCTCCTGTTCGATCATATGTCAAAGATTGCTGTCTCCCTCGAAGAGAAAAAATTCTTTCTCTATCATAACATGAAACGAATTGAGGCGACCTTCTTTCGACAGACGATGTTTGCAAGTTTCGAAAAAGAGATTCATGAGATGGCTGAATCAGGTCAGGTACTGATCGCAAAAAGCATTACTGATGTCTACAGAAAGAACCTTGATGCCTACCTGGGCGATGGAATGGTTATCGATGAACAGTTACATTGCGAGTGGGCAAGGATTCCTAATTTCTATAATGCGTTTTATGTCTACAAATATGCTACCAGCCTTTCAGCTGCAATTGCCCTGGCTGAGCGTGTAAGCTCAGGCGAGACGGGAGCGGTTGATGACTATCTTGCATTTCTGGGCGCAGGTTCACATAAAGAACCACTTGAAATACTCAAAGATGCCGGTGTCGACCTGGCCGGTAAAGAGGTATATGAAGTGACCGTTAATAAATTCAGGAAATTACTGGAAGAGTACAAGTCGTTGTAAGAACCTTTTTTCCTCTGCAATATGGAGTGCAACATCTATGACGTTGCGTATTAAAGTAGTGACACCCGCGCAACAGACTGGCGGACAGGCGGTTGCTGCATTTCAAGAAGGGGTAGGTTGATTTTCTGTTTTCTTTCCTTTTTATGTTTTAAGAGGATACGGCTGGGATGAAATAAAAATGTTAACCTTATTTATCAGGAATAATATTAAGATAATTGAGTAATCTTACCTTTAAACTATTCTCCTCTTTCGCGGCAACTGTTTTTCTGTTAGTTGCGGCATACATAGCACTTCCAAAAATTGCATTACTTAGCCCCTTTTTCCAGGAGTTAATGCATTATGCACCCTATGCCGTTATTATGTTCGCAGGGCTTTTGAGTTTACGTTTTGGTAGAAGTAGGGTTGTTTGTGTTTTATCTGCAATTGGACTTGCCTATTTGGGGGCCAGTTGCTATTTAAAGGACGGGCAGGGTAGTTTCTCTGCAAAGGTTGTTTTTCATGCAGTCAGCATACTCCTGCCACTGAATCTGCTGATCTTTATAGCATTAAGGGAAAGGAAATTACTATCTTCTCACGGAGTACTGCGTTTTGGCTTCATTCTGCTGCAAGTGGCAGCTATCGCTTG
>CAXMPV010000077.1:0-4801 GCA_964195175.1 uncultured Thermodesulfobacteriota bacterium
TGGTTATATTTTCTACGGTATCTTTATACCCTATTATTTTTCTACTGTACGGATGGTCTGCCTTATACATTATCTTCCTGAACTCTCTGAAAATGATCTTTCTGGGAGTATCATTTTCCCTTCTGATATCTTCCAGTATCTCGTCTTTCTCCTTCCTGATCATATCCTCCGGGAAAGCAGGATTCATCAGCACATCCGCAAAAACCTCAAGACCTTTGTCAATATCCTTCTTCATTGTAAAGAGGGAAGCGCTACCTGATTCTCTGCTAATTCCCGTCTCAACAGATGCAGCAATAAATTCCAACTCCTCATTCATCTGTTCCGGTGTTCTTGATTTTGTACCGCCTCTTCTCATTACGCTGCCAACCAGACTCGCAAGTCCCGCTTTTTCTGCAGGCTCATAAACGGCACCTGTCCTGAAATGGGCAGAAATTTTGAATAGAGGCAACTCATGGTCTTCAAGAAGGTAAAGGACCATGCCATTGCTCAAAACCAATCTTTCAGGTTTTGGCGGAGTGAACTCAATTGGTTCGTATTCAAATTTAGAGACTATCTTTGCTCCCTCAGATTGAGGTGCAGTCATAACAGGCTCAATCGCCTGTCCGCTATGTTCATCATACGCAAAGAGCAGTTTGGCCTGACCAATAGAGAAACTTGACAATATGAGAATCAAAATAAACATATGACTTAGTGAAAAATTAACTTCCTTTGTTTTCATGAGCGACTTCCTTTCCCTTCTTTTTATTATTCACTAAGATTCCTACCGTTCTGTTGGTCTTCTTGAAATATTTGTTTGCAACACGCATAATGTCCTCCGGAGTTACGGCAACTGTCCTTTCAACAAGCGTATTAATGTATCTCCATCCGGAAATTGCTTCGTATGAAGATATTTCGCTTGCCAACCCTGATGCCGATTCCAGGCTCCTTACGAAACCGGCTTCCAATTGGTTCTTAATTTTTTGTAATTCATGATCAGTCACAGGAGTTGTTTTCAGCTTTTCCAACTCTTCGTAGATTGCTTCTTCAACCTCTTCTACTGTATGAGGATGTCGCGGAGAAGAGAAGAAAATAAATGTGTCTGCATACTTTGATGGGCTACCATACGCGTGAGCCATTACGGCAATGCGCTTCTCTTCTATTAAGCTTTTATATAATCTCGAAGTTCTCCCATTTGAAAGAATTGCGGAGATAACATCAAATACATATTGATCCGGGTGACCAACGGCAGGCTTATGGTAAGCAATAGATAATACGGGGTTCGCGTCATATTCCACATAAATCCTGCGTTCCCCTCTTTGTTCTGGTTCTACAGTCGTAACCTCAGGTGGTGGTGGTTGACGTTGAATATCGCTAAAATATTTTTCAATAAGATTAATAACTTCATCAGGATTTATGTCTCCAACAACGACTATAACCGCATTGTTCGGTGAATAGTATTGCTCAAAATATTCGGTAACAGCCGCCTTTTTCATATTTTTAATATCTGACATCCAGCCTATAACAGGCCAGCCATAGGGATGAGCCGTAAAAGTGGCGGCATTAAGTTGTTCTATCAACAGACCGAACGGACTGTTATCCGTACGAAGACGTCTCTCTTCCATCACAACATCCCTTTCAGAATAAAACTCTCTCAAAACAAGATTTTTCATACGGTCAGACTCCATAAATGCCCACAATTCGAGCCTGTTTGCCGGCAAGTTGCAATAATAATACGTTGCATCGTTCCCTGTCGATGCATTAAGTCCGGTAGCGCCATTCTTGAGATAAATAGACCACATTTCGTCCTTAACAATCAAATCCTTTTGCGTTTTCCATACTTCTTCCAGTTCCTTTTGCAACTGTTCCAGCTTCTCATTATCTGTATCATTTCCTTTGGATACTTCAACTGCAATGCGAGAATTGAGCTCATCCTCTTTTGCCAGAAGAGGTTTTTCGCTATCGTAGTCTTTAGTACCGAAAATTTCCGTACCTTTAAACATCATATGTTCAAACAGGTGAGATGCGCCTGTAATCCCGGGATGTTCATTTACAGAACCAACCTTGTAAACGATTCTGAGTGAAACGATGGGAACATCATGTTTCTCCAACATCAATAATTTTATACCATTGTCGAGCGTGTGTTCCCTTACATCAAGTTTCAGCTTTTGGCCAAAGCTATTTACACAAAAAAAGAGTATTGCAGAAATTATAAAAATTTTCATTCTGAGCTGCTTCATCAAAAAATCCCCTCTCTATTGATTTATATGCCGGAGTGAACAGGGATTTGTAAAATCCCCACTTCTTTTATTCTTATATTAAGGCTGTTAAATACTGCTACAATAGTTTCACAAATAAAGTTCCCAGTCAAGTTACTATAACTACCAATAACCCTTAATCTGCTGATAATAAAGTGAAGAATTCACGAACAGGGCAAGTTATTCATCATACCAATACCCGCATTTATCCTTCAGATGTGAAAAGTGATCTCTCCTGCTGAATGGATATAGCTTACACATATGAGGTCTTCGATCATGCTCTTTACACATAGCATAGCCACTTTCATCAAATGAAAGGCTGGAACATCGTATCGAAGTATGGCAGCATCCGCCACATCTTTTACATTCTCCTTTTCTTTTCGCTACTGATAGTGTAACCTCTTCTTTATTAAAGAAGTAATAAGTCCATCGCCATATCTGGTGCTTTAGAGACGGAAAAAAGATATCTATTTTTTGCAAGGCGCACTCCCTTCTTTTGAAAAGTGCTATTTTAGTGACTTTCCTGATTAAATCAAATAAAATCATTGACAGGTATCTGCTTGTGTGATATATGATAGTGTTTAAATTCTTTAGGCGAAGGAACCGTATTAACACTTTGCAAATCACTTTTATTGAGATCTACACGAAACCATGATTAAGACTTTTATAGCTAAGAAAGAAGACGTACAGAGAGACTGGCATACAATTGATGCCACAGATAAAGTCCTGGGAAGAATGGCAAGCCGTATTGCGATGATACTCCAGGGAAAAACCAAACCCATATACACTCCGCATGTTGATACCGGTGATTTTGTTGTTGTTACTAACGCCGAAAAAATAAAATTAACAGGCAATAAGATGAATGAAAAGGTTTACTATACTCATTCAGGCTATCCCGGAGGGTTTAAGGAAATTCCTATTAAAAAGTGGATGGACAAGCATCCGGACAGAATAGTAACTTTAGCAGTAAAAAGGATGTTGCCAAAAACAAAACTTGGTAACGCTATGTTAAAAAAATTAAAAGTTTATGCTGGTCCGGATCATTCTCACGAAGCCCAACAGCCCAAAACTCTGGAAATCTAATTATTATAAGGAAACAAAATGACTGACGAAACAAAATTCATATGGGGCACCGGCAGACGAAAAACATCTGTCGCAAGAGCCAGAATCAGAAAAGGTACCGGAAAGTTTATCGTAAACAAAAGAGAGCTGAATGAATATTTTGGCAGAGATCGCGATAGAAACGAGGCCCAACTACCACTAAGGACCACAAATACCGAAGGACAATATGACGTTTACATAAATGTACGTGGCGGAGGCGCAACTGGTCAGTCCGGAGCTATTTCGTTAGGTATCTCCAAGGCACTCTTAAAAGCTGATGAATTGCTTACAGAAGGTTTAAGGGGCGCCAGCCTCTTGACTAGAGACAGCAGGATGAAAGAGCGTAAAAAGTACGGTCGAAAGGGTGCAAGAGCAGGCTTCCAGTGGACAAAGAGGTAACGGCTTACATTTTGAATCGGAAAATTATCACTTCAGGACAACTGCGTTCTTCTCTCCTTATAGAATTCAGTTGTCAGCCGTATTCCTTCCTGAAATTCCACTTTAGGGCTCCAGCCCAGCCCTTTTGCTGCTTTAGCATTAGTTAAACAAATTCGGTCGATTTCTCCAGGACGCTTCTCATCAAATAGTGGCACCACGCTGAGACCTAAAGCATCCCTGACAGCTTCGAATACTTCTATATCTTTTATTTCTTTACCCCAACCAAGGTTATAGATTTCTCCACTCAAGTCTGCCTCATTAAACATGGCCATCATATTTGCATTTACCAAATCTCCGACATAGACATAGTCCCTTGTCTTTGTACCATCACCAAAAACAGTCGATTGTTTACCATCAAGCATCTGTTCTGTAAATATGGCAACAACACCTGCTTCGCCATGAGGGTTTTGTCTGGGACCGTAAACATTCGGATACCGCAAAACAGTATAAGACAGGTTATGAGTCTGCCTGAAAACAAACAGATAATGTTCAACGGTGTGTTTGCTAACGCCATATTGCGATTGAGGGTCAACTATGTGCTTTTCATCTACCGGCAGATACCTGGGTTCTCCATACACGGCACCACCGGTAGAAGCATATATGAATCTCTTTACATTATACTTACTTGATACGTTTATCAGGTTTAAGGACCCCATTATATTCACCTGTGCGTCGTATAAGGGATCCTTGACAGACCTTCTCAAGTCAACTTGCGCTGCATGATGGTTGACAATATCGGGTTTTTCTTCTGCAAATATTTTCTCCAGACCCTCTGTGTTACCTATATCCTCTTTATAGAAAGTTGCCTTTGAATTAATATTTTCTTCTTTACCAGTAGTCAGATTATCAATTATTACTACATCGTGTCCCTGACAAATTAAATTGTCTACAAGATTTGACGCAATAAACCCTGCACCACCCGTTACCAGTATCTTCATAATTTTTCTTTATTTCTCTTAAAATTGTGGTGATAGGAATAATGCATAAGTTTTATAACAAGATGATCAAAATTGCTCACTTGTATTGCG
>CAXMPV010000077.1:4811-8385 GCA_964195175.1 uncultured Thermodesulfobacteriota bacterium
ATACTCTTCCGGTATTTCATCACTGGAAAGATTTAGCGAGGCAAAAGACTTCTCTAGAGCAGTACACAACTCCACTGCATCAGCCCAATCGCCCTCGCCCATTCTACGTGTCAGAAGAGTTGTATCACTCTTTATTTTCTTCATATCTTCTTTGAACCCAAGCTTAACGTACCATTGAACAGACCCATCGTCAACTACCGGCTCCTCTACCTTCCCACAAGACAGAATAAAGATTAAACCAATTATTGATAACTTCAAAATACTTCCCGCAAATCTATTTCTATATATTTCCATGATCTAAATAAACCCTTCCTACTAAAATAATATCCTGTTTTTATAAAGGCCCTTAAAGCCCATTTTGTAAGAAGGGCTATATTTTGTATACAACAAAATATAGCCCTCTCACTATTAACAACTTTCTAATACTACTTATATTAACAATGCCTAAGCAGTCTAACCTAGAAAAGTCCCTTTACTCTACCGGTCTCCACATCCACATCCACACGTCTGTAAGCAGGATCAGAGCAGGTACCCGGCATGACTTTCACAGTTCCCGCAAATGGCACGACAAATCCGGCTCCTTTGAATGTTAATACCTCTTGAATATTCAATCTCCAATCCTTCGGAGCACCCTTGAGCATTGGGTTATCTGAAAGGGAAAGATGCGTCTTAGCCATACATATTCCCAGTTTGGCGATTTCCGGATCAGCTTCCATCGCCTTTATCTTTGCCAGAGCAGTTGGAGCATAATCAACTCCGTCAGCGCCGTAAACCTCTGTCGCAATCATATTTATACGCTCTCTTAATGGAGTTTCCAACTCATAGAGGAACTTGAAGTTGGTCTCTTCGCTGCATGCATCGATCACGGCATCGGCCAGTTCCAGGGCTCCTTCGCCACCCTTTTCCCAATGTTTGGAAAGAGCAACACGGGCTCCGGCATCTTCAACCACTTTTCTTACCGCTTTTATCTCATCATCCGTATCTGTATAGAAATTATTTATACAAACTACTGGATTGATACCTGCCTTCTTTACCACATTAATAAGATGGAGCAGATTCGTTTCCGCCCCCTTCACAGCCCATCCAACGTTCTCTTCGTTGTAAACTGGATCCAGAGGATGTCCGGGAATAGGAATCGGAGCACCACCATGGCATTTAAGCGCCCTGATAGTAGCAACCAGAACGGCCGCATTAGGTTTATTTCCTGAGAAACGACATTTCAGATTCCAGAATTTTTCAAATCCTATATCAGCTCCAAAACCGGATTCAGTTACATTATAATCACCCAGCTTCAATCCCAATCTATCTGCAATGATAGAGGATTGTCCAATAGCAATATTAGCAAAAGGCCCGGCATGAACTAATACCGGCTGCCCTTCAATAGTCTGCATCAGGTTCGGATTAATCGCTTCTACCATCCACGCAGTCATGGCCCCATCAACTTCTATATCAGCAGTTGTAACGGGATTACCGGATTTATCATAGGCCAGTACAATTTTACCCATTCTCTCGCGCATATCTTTCAGATCTTTTGCAACTGAGAGTATAGCCATAATCTCGGAAGAGACGGCAATAGCAAACCCGGACTGCATCATGAACCCATCCATCTTACCACCTATACCGATAGTGATCTCCCGAAGCGACTGGGCACAAAAATCTATAATCCACTTGAAATTAATATTATTGGAATCAATATTGAGGCGTTTTAGATTCCTTTTAGCGAGCTGTTCGTCGTTATAGTTATACTCATGCTGTATCCTGGATGTAAGTGCCACCATACCCAGGTTGTGTGCGTTCATTATTGCATTTATGTCTCCTGTCAGTCCCAGAGAGAATGGAGTCAACGGTATGCATTGAGAAAGTCCACCGCCTGCAGCAGATCCCTTGATATTCATAGTAGGCCCGCCAGATGGCTGACGAATGGCACCAACAACTTTTTTGTCTCTTTTTCCAAGACCCTGTACCAGACCCATAGTTGTAGTAGACTTTCCTTCACCAAGTGGAGTTGGTGTGATTGCAGTCACATCTACATATTTTCCATCCGGCTTACTACCAAGTCGGTTAATAGCCTTGTTAAAATCAATCTTTCCTACATAATGCCCGTGAGGAAGCAGTTCATCTTTCTCAATACCCAACTCCTCCGCCAGCTGATAAACGGTCTTCATTCTAGCCTCAGAATCTTCCGCTATCTCCCAATCCGCATGTTTAGTGGGATCCAATGCCATAATATTTACCCTCCTTTTCAGTTATATACTAATAAACTAATACATTCCGCAAGTTATGCTACACACTATCATCCATTAACTAAATCAACAGATTAGTGTTAATATGTTTAAATGCTATGAAATAGAACAACATCTACAACGACAAATACGAGAAACTGTTCAATTATATTGATAAAATTTCCAAGGTCAAGAGAAATGATTTATGCTGATATTAACGTTTTACCCATATCTTTATGGATTTGCACGGGCCTTCAGCGTGACACACGAATATGCTTCCCGATAACACTTTCGGGTGGAAAATAAGGGAATACAGAAAATGGCGAGATTCTGTATAATCAGTAATTTTATGAAAGACCATGGTTACTATCCTTCACAAACTTATCTGTCTATTTGAGGATCCTTCAAATCTACATTTTTATCTTTATTGGTTAACGTAGTAAATTCTTTTTCGACAGGTTCTCCAGAACGAATATGCAAATCTCTCTGAGGAAAAGGGATTTCGATGTTATTCTCTCTGAACATTTTATCAATTGCAAAATTCAGATCGCTGATCGCCATCCACCTATCGAGTATGTGGGCCCAGAAATACAACTCAAAATTCAATGAACTTTCCCCAAATTCTGCAAAGCGTACTATCGGAGCAGGATGTTTCTTCACATCCTGATGTAAATCCATCACTTTGAGCAGGCAATTCTTTACCAGTTCAGTATCTGAACCATACGCAACACCTACTACTATCTTAGACCTTAGTAACATGTCGCCACCATGAACCCAGTTTACTACGTTATTCTCCAGAAACTTTGAGTTTGGAACAACCACCGTTTTCCTGTCAAAGGTATTTATCATGGTACTTCTAATACTGATTTTTTCAACCTTGCCTGTAATCTCCTTATCCAGAGTTATTACGTCGCCAATCTTTATTGGTTTTTCAAAGAAAATTATAATACCACTTACAAGATTATTGATTATATTCTGCATCCCAAAACCCAGACCAATACCGAACGCACCGGCAAATATGGTAAGGCTCTTTAAAGGAATCCCCGCGATATTCAGACCTATGAGTACCGCCACGGCAATTATAGAATATGTTACCCCGGATGAAATTGCGTGACGGGCACCTTGCTCTAACTGGGCTTTTTCATAAACTTTTGTTCGTAATACATTTTTTAAATATCTGGTAAATATGAAGGCGGCCACCAGGACCAAGATGGCAATTAACATCTTAAATGGTGTTGTATGCCTCCCCTCAGCAAGCACAAACTTATATGTCAAACCATTCTTTATCGAAATAACTACATATAAAACACTTTCATAAACCTCTCGAAACAGCGTTGGAGCTGCCGGTGAGC
>CAXMPV010000078.1:0-8351 GCA_964195175.1 uncultured Thermodesulfobacteriota bacterium
ACGCTCAAATTGTAGGCCGGTGATTACATCTTTATATTTTCCGGCGCCGTATTCGCCATACATACTCGTATCATCAAGCTCTTTAAAACCTGTAGCGACTACTATTGCGCCGACTTTCTCAGAAACAATTTCATCTACCTGGTTGTAGTCGATAGCCTTAACAGGTGCAATAGGACATGAGTCCAGACACTTTCTACATACCTTGGAGTCGTTTGGTTTAATATTTTTCTTGCGTGCGTCTTTAAATAAAATGCAGTTTTCCCTGTCGATCACGGGCTTGCTGGGGATTGCCTGTGGAAAAGGAACGTATATCGCAGTCCTATTTCCAAGACCCATGTCAAATTCACTCTTTATTTTTTTGCACGGGCATACTTGCCAGCATGAACTGCATCCAGTACATAGATCCAGATCGACCGATCTTGCTTTTTTACGTATCTTGATATTAAAGTTACCAATATAGCCATCGACCGATTCTATTTCAGACCATGTGTAAAGCTTTATATTTTCGTTCTGTGCAAGCTCTACCATCTTCGGTGTCATGATACACTGTGAACAGTCCAGGGTAGGAAACGTTTCAGATAGTTGGGCCATATGGCCACCTATTGACGCCTCCCGCTCAACCATAATAACTTCTTGTCCGGCATCAGCAATATCCAAAGCTGCCTGTATTCCGGCAATACCGCCACCGATGACGAGAGCTCGTCTTGTTACCGGCACTTTAATCGGATTCAGGGATTTATCTTTCCTGGTCTTTTCGGTCATCATCCTTACGAGATCGATAGACTTTTCAGTTCCAGTGGGTTTATCCGGATGGACCCACGAACACTGTTCCCTGAGATTTGAGATTTCAACATGGTATGGGTTCATACCTGCTTTTTTTGAGGCATTGCGGAATGTATGTTCGTGCATCTTTGGAGAACAGGCAGCGACGACGACGCCGTCCAGGCCCTCTTCCTTGATTTTATCTCTCAGGAGTTTCTGGCCGGGGTCAGAACACATGTATTTGTAGGTGGTTGTATACGAAACACCCGGGTTGTTCTTCCTGGCCTCTTCGGCAACTTTTTCAACGTCAACTGTGGCAGAGATATTCGTACCACAATGACAGACAAAAACACCGATTTTCTTACTCACTTGTACATACTCCTTTTATTTTTATATATCTGAAAATGTGTCTATGACAGAATTTGTATCGATAAAGTGTTTATCCATCCCGAGGTCTTTTGGTTTTAGACCAAGAGCAAGGCCGATAAGCTCTGAGATATACACTATAGGGAGATTGAATTTGCGTCCATATTCTTTTTCTATGGCTTGTTGCCTCATATCCAGGTTTGCATGACACATAGGGCAGGCTACAGCTATGGCGTTTGCACCTGCATCAATGGCACCTTCCAGGATATCATGAGTCAGTTTAATTACTATATCTGGTTTGCTGAGTGTAAAACCACCACCACAGCAGTTTGTTTTAAATTCCCAATCTACAGCTTCAGCTCCTATTGCTGTTACAATCTCGTCCATAGTCTTGGGGTTTTCAGGGTCGTCAAATTTAAGTATCTTAGGAGGCCTTACCAGAAGACAACCGTAATAACTGGCAACCTTCAGGCCCTCAGGTTTCTTCTTCTTTTTCTCCGCAATCTCATCCATGCTGTAATTCTTGATAATTTCAAGATAGTTTGAAACCTTCACATTACGGCTGATAGGCATCTCTATCGCGTCTTCAACTACTTTTCTCAGTTTTTCATCATTTTCAACATCGTCCTGAGAAACAATCAATCTTTGGGAACACATAGGACACGGTGCAAGAACTTCTTCATAACCGTCCTTTTCTGCCAGGCTGATATTTCTAACCGACAAGGCAGTAGACAGTTTATGATTAGTCGCATGACCTGAAGATGCACCACAGCAGTTCCAATCATCGATCTCTACCAGTTCAGGGCCGATAACACGTGAAACACCCAAAACAGAGGTACCGTACTCCTCAGAGGTTGAACACTTTGTGATTGCACAGCCCGGATAATAACCTATCTTTGTTTTCTTAGTTTCTTCTGACATTGTTTAATACTACCCAAGTTTCTCGAAAATTCGTTTAATACTTTCCTTGCCTTTGATGCTATGCGGTGTCAGTGATAACTTCCCTTTCATCATCAATTGAGACCCATCCGCCAGATCTTGTAAAGCAGACTTTAAAGCGGCTTTAGGCCTCTTTCTTTTAAATTCCATCAGCATACCGCACTCAGAGATTCGACCGTGTTTCTTGACAGAATTGAGAAATGCCTCGTGAAAAGTGGTAATATCCTTTTCCATCGGATTGGCTACGCCTTCTTCAAGCGCCATTTCCCTTAAAACGTCCATTAATTCCGCTATTTTTACCTCTTTAGGACACCTTGTTGTACACGTTATGCAGGAAGCGCACAGCCATATAGTCCTTGAAGTCAGGGCTTCTTGTTTCAGGCCGAGTTGTACAAATCTAATTATCTGGTTTGGCATGTAGTCCATCTCATACGCTACAGGACAACCTGCCGTACACTTACCACATTGATAACATTTCTTGACATCTATTCCGCTTCTCTCTTTAACTTCCTTTGCGAAATCAGACTTTAGCTCTTTTGTTGTAATCTTAATCTTCATTTATATTTAAAACAAATTTTTAAAATAAAATGTTCCCTTTTGTTTACGCTCCTGATGATTATGAAAACGAAAAAGAGCGATTATACTATAAAGAGTGAATGAAAGTCAAAAAATTTAATATTTTTTGGGTTTCATGGAATTGAATGAAGTTGTTTCTGATCAGAGGGGAACATTATAAATGACTTAAATACATTAACTTGAAATTTTGTTTTTTTCGATTATATTATAGTACTGTAAATAGTATGCATACGAATTTCAATGTTGGATAATCATGATCCCAAAGGAAATACTTAAAAAGGTAAAACAGATACAGATACGATCAAGTCGTCTTGTAAATGACGTATTGGCCGGTGAGTACGTTAGCGTCTTCAAAGGCCGTGGTATGGAATTTGACGAGGTGAGGGAATATCAGCCGGGAGACGATATCCGTACAATTGACTGGAATGTTACGGCACGTTTGGGCCATCCATACATAAAAAGATATACGGAAGAGAGGGAGCTGACTATTATGTTTCTGGTTGATCTCAGTTTTTCCGGAGAGTTTGGGAGTGAGAAACAGTTTAAGAATGAGATCGCTACTGAGATTTGTGCTGTGCTTGCCTTCTCTGCTGTAAGGAACAATGACAAGGTTGGTCTTATTCTCTTTACCGATAAGATTGAAAAGTTTGTTCCTCCAAAGAAGGGAAAAACACATGTACTTCGTGTGATCAGAGAGGTGCTATACTTTAAACCTGAAAATAAGGGTACAGACATATCAATAGCCCTTGAGTATCTCCTGAAAGTTACCAAGCGTAAGACAGTTTGCTTTCTGCTTTCGGATTTTATAACTGAGGGCTTCGAACGCGCTTTACGCATCGCAAACAAGCGTCACGATATGGTTGCAGTCTCCATAACAGATCCCCGGGAACTGGAGATACCAAATGTTGGTTTTGTTGAGCTGGAAGATGCGGAGACCGGCGAGATAACGCTTATTGATACCTCAGACAGGAAAATGATGGAAAGGTTTAACAGGTTTAACGTGAAAAATATGGAGGAGAGGGCAAGGTTATTTAGAGGTATGGGTGTCGATCTGGTTGACGTGAGGACGGACAGCTCGTATGTAGAACCAATTATGAGATTTTTCAGGGCAAGGGAAAAGAGACTACAATACTAGAGGGTGGCATGGACAAGCCCTGTTCGGAACTCGATTCAGGATCTCTTTGTTCGTGTTCTTTACTAAAGAATACTTATAAATTTGTTTGGTATTATCATATGAACTTATCAATTACTCGTTGTGCGAACTTGTAAAATTAAGTTGAGGTAATAATGTGAATAATTCATATACAGCAGTAATTAAACAAGAAGATGATTGCTGGATTGGATGGATTGATGAGATACCAGGAGTTAATTGCCAGGAAAAATCACGAGAAGCATTAATGGAAACTTTAAAAGTTACTTTAGAGGAAGCTTTAGAATTTAATAGACAAGACGCAATTTAGGCTTCAGAATTATGATTTAAAACTAAACCCGCCAATTAGTTCCGACTGAGTATGGCAAGTATCTTTGCCTGGCAGCCCGATCAGTCCGGTATCGACTATCTGCTAAGGATGGCTAACCAACTGCTTAATAATTTTTGGAATTTTTCGGGTTTTAATATAATCCATTTGTTTAACATGAATAAGATCATTAGATTCGCAATAATTATTTTTATAGTCTTCGTGTACGCGGTAGATCTGTGCCTTGCGCAAGATGCATTAAAAGAAGACAACTCCAGAAAATCGGTTAGCGTGAGTGCTGGTGTTGACAAGGCCAGGGCTACAATTGGTGATAAAATAAATTATAAGATAACGGTGGATTTTCCCGAGGATATAGAAGTCTTTTTCCCCGAGACAAAAGATAAGGTCGGGGGGCTTACAGTAAAGGATTTTGCTGTTTCGGATATTGAGGGGGAGGAAGGCAGGATTACAAGAGAGCTCAGCTATGTTCTGGAAACATACAAGGCCAGTTCATATATAATTCCCGCATTTGATATTAGATATAAAGAGAAGCTTAAGTCTGAGGCGGAAGCGGAGGTGGCAAAGACACCGGAGATCTTTGTTGAGGTTGTAACCGTGTTGGATGCGGATGCCAGTGATGTAAGAGGCATCAAGCCTCCAGTGTCTCTGGGTAAAAGATATTTTAAACTGTACATAATCATTGCAATAGTTTTTGGAGTTTTAATACTGGTAGCGGTTGTCCTGCATTATATATATCACAGAAAACAGAGAGAAACAGAGTCTGTACCGGAACCCCTTTCGGCGCATCAGATTGCTTATAATGACCTTGAAAGTTTAAGGGCCATGGACCTCGTATCAAAGGGCCAGATAAAGGAGTACTATTATCGTCTGTCAAATATTGTCAGGCACTATATTGAGAACAGATTTAAACTGATGGCCCCTGACAGGACAACAGAAGAGTTCCTGGTAGAGATGACGGTTACAGGGAAATTAACTGGAGTGCATAAAGAACTCGTTGGAAATTTCCTGGAACACTGCGACATGGTCAAATTTGCCGCATATGGCCCGGACAGTCGGGAAATAGAGAATTCATTTAACTCGGCAAAAAAACTGGTTGATGAAACTAAAGTAGTTTTTCAGGAAAATATTGTTGAGAATGCAGACGTTAATTAAGTAAGAAGCCTGATCCCATACAAGAATCAGGCAAAATCAGAAAACATTACATATAAAGAATGATAATTTTAAAAGATCCATTAATTCTGTGCTTAATCATTATCCTGATCCCGCTTATACTTGCTAATTACATCTTCAGAAAAGATAGAGGGATTTTGAGGTTCTCTTCTCTCAATTATTTTAAAAGGATAGAGCAGGGAAGTTCCGTTAAATATAGACACGTTCTGATAGCATTGAGGGTGTTGGTAATTATTCTGCTGGTGTTCGCTCTTGCGAGGCCACAGTCAGGAAAGGCACATTCAAAGGTTACTACAGAGGGTATCGACATAATTCTGGCGCTGGATGTTTCTG
The DNA here is from genome assembly GCA_964195175.1 of uncultured Thermodesulfobacteriota bacterium. GTDB lineage: Bacteria > Planctomycetota > Brocadiia > Brocadiales > Scalinduaceae > Scalindua. Next base: position 5,625 of record CAXMPV010000078.1, read on the forward strand.
GCAGCATGCTTGCAGAAGATTTTCAATTGAAAAACAAAAGGAGAAACCGCCTTTACGTTTCCAAAGAAGTGGTAAAAGATTTTATAGAATGGCGTGAAAACGATCGAATAGGAATGGTGGTTTTTGCCGGACAGGCTTATACTCAATGTCCTCTGACACTTGATTATGATGTACTGTTACAGTTTCTCGAAAAAGTAGAGATCGGAATGGTTGAGGATGGTACCGCAATCGGTTCTGCCATAGGCGTATGCGTAAACAGGCTTAAATCGTCCAAGGCTAAAAGTAAAGTGGTGATTCTTCTGACTGACGGCCGTAACAATGCCGGTGGGATTGATCCGTTAACTGCTGCCGAACTGGCAAAAACATTTGGTATGAAGATATATACAGTAGGTGCAGGTACAAAGGGACTTGCACCTTACCCTGTCAAAAACCTTTTCGGATTGAAGACGTACAGGTCTATACAGATTGATATTGACGAAGAGGGTTTGACAGAAATTGCAAAGATTACCGGTGGTAAGTACTTCAGGGCAACAGATACCGCCTCTCTGAAAGAAGTTTACCGGCAGATTGACAGTCTGGAGAAGACCGAAATGGAGGAAGCCAAATACACTGAGTATAGTGAGCTTTTTACTTACCTGCTGATTCCTGCGTTAGGGATACTTCTCTTTGAAGTTGTACTTGCAAATACAAGATTCAGGAGAATTCCGTGATAAATATAATTATGATTGAGGAATTTAAGGATTAGTTTAGTAATGGATTCCTTACGAAAGCAAGGAATCCAATTTGCGTAATTTTTTATCTGTGTCTATTAGTGAAAATCAGCGTCCTATTTAAATAAGTATGAAATACGAAAATATTAATTATCTCTATCTGCTGCCAATTGTTTTTATTATGGCGTTGGCTTATTTTGTGTTTTATAGAAACAGGCAGAATGCAATAAAGAAATTTGTTCAGGCAGAATTGATGGACAGTATTGTAGCGTCTGTAAGCAAAAGGAAGCAGAAGATAAAGGCTGCCTTTATTATTACAGCACTGCTCTTCATTATATTTTCTCTGGTGCAGCCAAAGTGGGGATACCATTGGGAAGATGTGGAGAGAAGGGGGATTGATCTTGTTGTTGCCGTGGATACATCTCGTAGTATGCTGGCAGACGACATTAAGCCAAACAGATTGCAGGCGGCCAAAAGAGAGATAAGTGATCTGATAAAAGTTATTGACGGTGACAGGGTTGGTTTGGTTGCGTTTGCAGGGACCGCGTTTCTTCAGTGTCCGTTGACACTTGATTACGGTGCGTTCAATCTCTTTCTGGATGATATTAATACAAGCCTTATTCCGGTTGGCGGCACATCATTCGGTGAGGCAATAAAAAAAAGCATGTTGGCGTTCAGTAGCAAACTGAAAAAGCACAAGGCAATCGTACTTATTACTGATGGAGAAGACCATCAGGGAAACGCTATGGAAATGGCAAAGGCTGCAAAGGAGCAGGGTATAGTTATTTATACGGTTGGGGTTGGTAAGAAAGAGGGTGCTTATATTAAGCTGAAAGATGGTAAAGGTAATGAGACGTTACTAAAGGACAGGGAAGGGAAGGTTGTCAAATCACGTCTTGACGAAATTCTTTTAAATAAGATAGCCCTTGAAACTGGAGGTGCGTATACTCCAGCATACGGAATACAATGGGGACTGGCTAATATATACACAAACATAATTGCCAATATGGAAGAGAAGCAGTTAGGTGGAAGAAAGATAAAACTATATGAGAATCGATTCCAGATTCCACTGTTTATAGCCCTCATTCTTATTACTCTGGAATCACTGATCGGAGAACGGACCAGAAAGCGTAAGACTTCGCTTGATAGAGGGCGTTGAGAAACTTAACAAAGTGTCTAAAGTTTGAAGTGAACTAAAGTGCCTAAAGTTAAATAAATTGTTTACCACGCTTAGCGTGGCTTCCGCAACTTTAGCTCACTTTATGCACTTTTAACTTCAAACTTATTATGAGGGATTGAAGAATTCAAAAATCTGAAATCGTAAATCGTAAATCCCAAATCGTAATTCGTAAATGCAATTATCATGATAAAATCCAGAGCTAAACTGAAAATATTTTTAATACCGTTCGCCTGTACCTTGCTGATCGGTTGGATAGACCCCGCTTCAGATATGAACGAAGAGGGGATTCAGCTTTATAATGAAAAGTCGTATGACGAGGCGATAAGTAAGTTTGCGGATGCGCAGTTGCATCTGCCGAAATCAGATTCACTGGAATTTAATATTGCAAATACCCATTATCAAGAGGGCAAGCTTCCTGAGGCGGAAAAAGCGTATAAAAATGCCTTGCGTTCAAAAGATAGTACCCTAAAGGCAAAAGCTAATTATAATATGGGTAATACTCTTTACAAGCAGGGTAAACTCAACGAGGCACTGGACTTTTATAAGAAGGCCATCGAGTTAGCGGGAAACAAAACGGCCAAAAAAGATGATGAAATAAAAGGTATTAAAGAGGATTCGAAATACAATTATGAATTTGTGCAGAAGAAAATGGAAGAGATGAAGCAGGAGCAACAGGAGAGGCAGGATCAGGAGGAGCAGGAAAAACAGGACAAGGAAGAAGAGAACGAACAGGAAGAACAAAAGCAGGGGGATCAGCCTCCAGAGGAGAAAGATCCTGAAGATCAGGAAAAGAAACAGGACCAGAAGCAGCAGAAAGATGACGAGGAAAAAGAAGAT
>CAXMPV010000079.1:0-7950 GCA_964195175.1 uncultured Thermodesulfobacteriota bacterium
CTTTTTCCAATTCGGGATTATCTTTTAAAACATTCTTAAGAATCTCTATTCCTTTGTTAACATCCCCTCCCAAAATCCCCGGTTTGTTAATATACATTCTTGCATTCTCAATTAATGCCATGGGATTATTTTCATCAATCAACAGCGAGAGATCAATTGCCTCCTCCGCCAGACTTCCATTCTTCATCCCGGAGAACATGCCAGATATCTTGTTAGAGAGAAGAGCACCTCTAACCCTGTACGATTCGGAAAAATTATCATTCAGTTCAATTGATTTATCCGCGAAAGGTAATCCTTCCTCTGCAATAGCAACTCTTTTAGCTTTCAAAGCCTTCTTTACCTTCTTCACAGGACTCTGCTCAATTTCAAAGTTTTTCAGGTCACACAGGCCGAGATACGATAATGCAACATAATGAGCATATTCAAAGTCAGAAGGATTATCCTCTCTCAGCTGTATGAATATCTCTTTTGCCTCTTTCAGCAGTTGTTCGTTATACGTCTTCGTTCCTTTTTCAAGGTATTTTTTTGCCTGTTCAAATCTATCATTCCCAGCATTTGAAACAACAGCATGAAAAGAAAGAATCATAGAAACCAAGAGTATTTTACTTGTTTTTTTTAGCATTGTTATAATTAATACCTTTCAGAAAAAGTTGAAACTGCCTAATGTTTGAAGGGAACTGAAGTTGTGTTAAATAAATTTCTATTATTTACATCTTTAGGCACTTTAGCTCACATTAGGCACTTCAAACTTGATTTAATTAGTCTGCGTCGCTTTTTTCATTACTTCCAGCGTGCTTCTTGAATGTGTAACGTTCTGAGAATAAGCACACAAGCTCAGCCCCTTTGGAGATTTCTCTACCAGATTATTCCACTCAGTTTCAGGCAAGGGGCAAAAAACGCTCGGATTCTCCATCAACAGATCCATACGTCTACGATATTGATTTACTACCGTTTCCACCAGATCATCTTCATAGTACTGTGCTTCAATCCTGAACACTTCAACATCTGTCATCAGAAATGAATTCAGATATGGCAGTATACATAAGTCAGACGCAAACATAATATGATTCCTGCAATACTGATCTACCTCTATCGTCCTGACCTCACCCTTTTCATCCTTAAGTGCGTAGTTAATATAACGACATGGTAATCTGCAACCACTTTTTGCGTTTGTCTTGGTAACCAGCATTGCTGGCAGACAATGCTCCAGTAACATACTGGGAAGAGATCCATGAACTATACTCTCTACCGGTATGGATGAGTGTCTTGCTAGTTTATAAAGGTCATTGAATGACGACTCAATAGAAGAAGTTACCCTTTTCACTCCTGATTTTTCCAGCATCTTAATAGAATCTGTATTTAAAACATTAAATGAAAAATCGGCGAATATGTCCAGATCAAATTCCTTCGCGCAATGCAAAGCGCCCAGGTTATGTACAAGTACACCATCTACCCCGGTGCTGGATCCTATATCAAAAAGCCACTCAATCTCAGATAATTCACGAGAAGTGCATATACGCGGTGTACCGTATACAAGCTTCCTACCCATGTCATGTGCCATCTTAACAGCATCATGCAGATTCTCCTTCGTCCATCCTTCTCCTCTAACAGGTGACACCTCAGCCCCCAGATATACGTAATCCGCACCGGCATTCAATGCGTTTTTTACCGCATTCATAGTCGCAACCTTTACGGCAAGAAATTTTTTATTTTTTGAATTACCATTATCTGTTTCAAACGGGTTTTCATTCAAATCATCTGATGTCAGATTTTCCTCAACTGCTCCACGACTTAAAAACAGAGGTTCTTTATTGCCGGTATAATCAAATACGTTTGATGTTGCGTGTGAAAATGCCAGTGAGGTAGTAAAATCTCTTACTCTATCTTTATACATTTCCTCAAAATCTTCTATCTTGTGCCAATAAGTAAATGGTGAACGCAGATAATCATCAATAGCTTTGCGATATAATTTGATAATGGACCTGAGAAAATCTTCGTGCCGCATTCGTCCCTCTATCTTAAAAGAACTTACCCCGGCCTGGATCAGTTCCGGTATATGCTGGAACATGCACATGTCCTTCATGGCAAGTAAATAACCATCTGGCAAGTCACCAATCTCTTCACCTGACTTGCTTTCTACGATACTATACTTCCATCTACACGGTTTCATACATTCACCGCGATTCGCACTCTTGCCAAATATCACACCACTGGAATGACACTGCCCACTCTGGCTGACGCACATATCGCCATGAACAAAATATTCTGTTTCAATACCGGCCTTTTCTCCTATCTCCTTAACCTGATAAAGGGCGATATCACGAGAAGTAATGATCCTTGATATACCTAGTTCTTTCAATTCTGTCGCCATCTCTACACTATGCACATTCATCATTGTACTGGCATGCATCGGTATATCGAGTTTCATTTCATTGACAAGATTAATAGCGCCCAGATCATGAACTATAATAGCATCAACTTTAATGTCCTGAAGGTATTTCAGGTAATCGTATAGTCCGCTCATTTCAGCATCGCTGATAAGATTGTTTACTGTCACATAAATTTTTACATTCCTCTCATGTGCGTATTCGACTGCCAACTCTAACTGCTCGTTCGTAAAATTGAAGTCCGAACGATGCATACGCATATTGAACCGTTTGCCCGCGATGTATACTGCGTCAGCCCCCGCATCTATTACGGCCACTAGTACATCCCATTTACCGGCCGGGGCAAGTAATTCAACTTTTGTCTGTGATAATTTCATATTAATACCTTTCAGGAAAAGATAAAAGTGCCTAAAGTTACTAATTGTGCCAAAGGCACAACATTAACGTTAGCTCACTTTAAACTTGGTTGCGGCTTTGCCGCATTAATACAATCCTGTCTTGACCACTTGTTTACTGCTCTCTAAAAGTGATGGGTTTCTGACTCCGTCCTGAGTAATACCGTAATCTATTGCTTTAGATGTTGGTGGAATACGAATCGCCTTGTCGCGTTCAAACATGTTTGGAATAAAAAAAATTTCATCCAACCGATGAAACACTACCTGACCCTCTTCCTCATAGTCAACTACCTTTGACAACCGTTCACTATCGGACATTTTTCCATCATCCGTTTCAACCACCTGCACTATCATCCTGGGTCCAAGCGGAAAGTAGTCAAGGTCATAGGCAAGTGACGCTTCTATTTCGAGACATAGACCAAAGAGCGTATTACCATATCCTGAAATATGAACTGCATTCGGAAAGTTTTCCTCTTTGAAGCGTTTCAATGCTTCTTTTTCAATTGAAATGCCACCGTAATGTACGCCATTAATTGCCATTCGTTTTTGATCACTCATTCGCAATGCTAATGCCGCAAGAACCGGAGGAGTTGTGTAGAGGACGTCAATTTCCTGTGTCTCTATAATATCCATTGCCTGATCCAGTACGTGTTCAAGATAACGTTTGCTTCCAATTGATTCAGGCTGCATCTTTTTTGCCCATCGTGGATCAAAATCTATAGAAAACGGATCCATGGCTCCCATTTTATTCGCGACCGGCCCCACCGCCTTACCAATGATATGTGGGCCACTAGGCCCGATCCATATCCAATTTCCTCCAGTAGGAAAGTCACGCTTTCCAGCAATAAAAGCAAACCAGTCAACGAAGATCGCATGGAATTCCTTCTTGCGATAAGCAGTTACCTTGGGCCTGCCAGTAGTACCTGCTGTTTCCCCTAATATAAAATCGCTTTTATGGTCTAAAAACAGCTTTGGAATAAAGTGTTCTATGGGATATTTCCGTAGATCATCTTCACACATCGGCCCGAGAATCTTTAAATCATCAAAGACTTTTATCTCTTCCATCGCATCAATCCCCAGCGCTTTCTCCTTATTAAGCCAGTATTGACTTCCAAGGTCAGGGTCAAAATGTCTGGACACAACTGACGGCAACCATTCATCAGGCGATAAACCAAACCACTTTGGATTCTGAGATTGAGATATATCAGTTTTGTTTAGAGTCAACATTTTGGTTTAAATAACAATATACATGAAGGTAAAATAAACAGATCAGCTACAATCGCACTTACCATAGTAATACCGGTCAGTAGTCCGAAATATTGAATGGCCTTAAAGCTAGAGAGACAAAAAACCAGGAATCCACATGTTGCGACAACGGTAGTAAAAATCAGTGCCCTACCCACCCCGGAGAGTGTACGTTGTATTGCAAGGTAATGGTCTCCGTCTTTTTTTAATTCTTCTTTGAATCGGTATAGAAAATGGATGGTATCATCAACCGATATACCTATTGCGACACTCGCAATCATAATTGTCGCAACATCCAGATTTATTCCCACATATCCCATAACACCCAGGGTAATAGCAATTGGAACCAAGTTAGGTATCATACTCATCATACCAATCCTTGCAGATTTCAACAGCAGTGCAATGCATATGAAGATTAAGATAAATGCGAGTGTAAATGTCTTTATCTGACTCTCAATCAAGTAACCCTGCATATCCATAATAAGTGAAATGATGCCCGTAATTGTGCAACCAACACTTAATGGAAAATTTACCTTAATAAATCCTTCGATATCATTTACTATTGTCTGGTATCTGGTGGAGCCAACGTTTTTCATTCTTACGGAGACACGTCCTTCTTTGTAATCTTCTGTATAAAGACTTTTGACAATACTGTCTCCATGCAGTGTGGCCAACTTTACATATTCAATTGCCTTCTCCTTTGATATCACCTGACTATCCTGGTTATCTTTATTGAGTAACTTGTTAAGATATTTTACATAATCCACTACAGAAACACTCTTCGTCACCTCTGGTATTCCTTTTAAATAGTCCTGTAAATTTTCCATTTCCAACAGGACATCAGGCTGAAAGACACCACCCATACTTCTGGCATCAACAACTATGTCCATGGGAATAAGTCCCATTAGTTTCTGCTCAATATGTTCCGTTGATCTTGTTATCTCACTGCTCTCAGGAAATGACTCGAATATGCTGGATTCAGCTTCAATCTTTGTGATTCCATAAATTGCAGCACCAACAAACACCACACTCAGGACTAAAACATATATAGTGTTATTCCTAACAAACTTTCCAATAAACCCGTAGATCCCCAAAAATTCCCGATTACTTGATCCACGATCTTTCTGAATATTCACGAAGGGCCTACTCATCCATTCCGGAAAAAGAGAAAGCATGCCCGGGACAATGGTTATACAAACAAAGAATGACATCATTATCCCTGCTGCCATAAATATGCCGGTAGTTTTTACCGGTGCAACATCACTGGCTATCAGTGAAAGGAAGCCAATTGAAGTAGTTACACATGTCAGAAAACAGGGCACACATATGTGTTTAACTGTTTTCCGTATGCTTTCCCTCCTGTCTCCCGAGAGCTTAACTTCCAGATAAAACCTGTTTAGTATATGTACAGTAGTAGCCAATGATATTATAAAGATCAGAGGTATCAGCATCCCTGATACCATATTCATCTTGTTGCCAAATATAACAAACAATCCAACCGTCCACATAATATTGATACCGATTGTTATTGCAGGAATCAGTACACCGGAAATATTTTTGAAAAGTACTACCAGTATGAAAAGCGCTACTGCAAACATTACAGGAGTGAAGGTCCTCATGTCCTTTTGCGACATTCGATCCAATTCTGTATTTACGATTGATGGGCCGGCCAGATAGAAATTTATTCGCGTATCATTTGCGTCATCGATTCCTGATTTTAATTTGACCGAAGAAGACGCATTACTGTATTCAGTGTCTACCGAACTGAGTATCTCCCTGGTTTCATTCACCAGCTCCTTCCGCATTTCCGGTGACACTTTTTTTACAGTAGCTATAATTGCGGTTGTTTCACCATCGCTTGATATCACATTGTTAACGTACATAGGATCATCTAAAATCCTTTCTTTAAAAACCTCAAGGACTGACCTTGTCTTGTTTCTCTTCAAAACCTCTTTAAAATACGGAGCTGACAACTTATCCTTGTAAACACTCGCTAAAGACATTACGCTCCTTACACCCTTAACCTCCTCCAGCCTCGTTGCTATATCATTAATTAACTTAAGCTTTTTACCGGTAAAAAGATCATCACCATCCATTGCGATTATAAGGAACTCATCATCCCCAAACTTGTCTATAAAGTCGTAATAATAATCAAGCTTCGGATCATTACTTTTCAACCATACTTCAATGGAATTATCAGTGTTCGACTTAATTGCATAATGTCCAAACAAACCGGTTAAAAGCCCTATCAGGACAAGAAACACTATACGATATTTCAGTATTTTGCTGGCAATTCTATCCATATCCCCTTACTTACTGTTCAACAGCTTTCTTGTTGAGCAGCTGAAAAACCTTGCTTCTCCGGACAAAAGGCACCGAAGACTTTTCGCAAGGAGTCCAAAACTGAAATCCTCTCGAAAGAGAGGAAATATCAATTTATATTTTTCAAAAATTTTGAAGATTATAAAATAAAAAACGCTATAAATAATTAACAAGAACGTTCATCTTAAGGGCAATCATTATGTTACCTGCTATCTTGACTTTTCTCTTAAAAAAAGCTTTTTGCGGTGTAAACTCCCTTTTCAAAATGGACATAAAGGTTTTACTGTCCATTCGGAATGATGACTCTGGCCGTAATATCGTTTCATTAGACGAAGCGCATGTATCGGTGCAATTTCGTACAACACGTTCTAACAGTCCGCGTTCCACTGCAATAGTCCAACTACCACCGTTGTATCCATCAATATCAAATCTGATAATAGTACAAAGGCTCTCAATCTTTGGAAGTGGACATAAGTTTACACGTGCAAAAATAAACTGTTCAAAATATTCTACGGGGGTTATTTCATTAGTAATATCCGGTCGTACCTTAAAGTCACCCGGTTTTATGTCAATACCTTTGTAAATCAAATTATCGTTCATGAATATCTATATTTAGATTTTTTGCAATTCTGTACGTTTCTCTTCTCCCCAATTATGAGAAAGCGCAAAATCTATTAGTACAGCAACTAATTCCTTTGTCATAACAGGACAAATTATATCAGTTCCGTTCAGAATTTCCTGAGTACTACTATCATCAAATCGTAATTTACTGAACAGATATGAGTAATAAGATCTAGTCTGACGAAGAAACAATTTCTCTACAGTACTCAGACTTTGCTTTTCAAGTTCTTTATCAATCTTCACATGCATACCATTAATTTCCAGAAGTTCCATTACTAAATCTCTTAATTCACAGAGTTTTGGTGGATTAGGATTTGTGATATGATAAATCCCCCCAATACTCTCTCTCTTATTTAAAATAGCAACTATAGCATCAGCAACATAATCAATAGGGACAAGATTAATCAGGGCATCTGGATCACCGGGCACTCTGACGGTAACATTTCCTAAATCATAACTTTTATTCTTAATAAAAGAATTTTTAATATTGAACAACACTTTCACAAAAAGGTATAGGTTGTCAAATTTACATGTAGCCCCTGTTTTAGAATCTCCTACTATAATGCCCGGACGGTATATCGTATATGGAATATCATTATTTTTTGCATACTCAATCACAAGTTGCTCGGCAACGAATTTACTCCTTTCATACTCATTATTGAATATAGGCTCGTTTACCATCTCTTTTTCGCAAATCATGCCACTCTGTTTACCGGCTACGTATGCAGTACTGATATAATGAAGCCTCTTTTGTTTACCAGTATTAGTAAACTGCAGCACATTTTCTGTCCCTTTAATGTTAACGGCCACATGCTCATCGGCTCCCTGCATTTCGAAATGAGTCACTGCGGCACAGTGAAATACTTCGTCTACTTCATTACACAACCTTTTGTATTCTAGATTCTCTAATCCTAAACTACTGGAAGTTATATCTCCCTCAATTACTTCTACATTACAAAAAAATAATTCTTTAAGTGATT
>CAXMPV010000079.1:7960-8234 GCA_964195175.1 uncultured Thermodesulfobacteriota bacterium
TCTCGGCATTGTTCTTGTGAGTATTCATTCACCTGAAATCCCTGTATCAGTTCTTTAATCAAACATTCCATGCCAAATGAGTTTTGAGAAAAGTCTATACCTCTTTTTCTTATTAATAACCGGAGCTTATAACCGTAAACTAAAAGTCTCTGCGTAATAGCACTACCGAGAAAACCGGTTGATCCTGTTACTAAAATTATTTTTTCTCTTTTCTCCATATTAAATTTATTCCCTCTAGTTGCTAGTGCCGAAACATATCATTTACAATTTGCTT
>CAXMPV010000080.1:0-8132 GCA_964195175.1 uncultured Thermodesulfobacteriota bacterium
ATGTATTCCCCGCAAAGAATTACTGGAGGCACAGATTGAAAGAATACCAAATCTGAATGTCGCCTACGACGGTCTTGAAAAATACAATAGCAACAGGAATCTGCAGGCAAATGAGTTTCTCAAACGCCTGTTTTCAATATTGAATGAATGGAGAAGTCTCTTCTCCGAACAGTGTGCGAGACTAGACCAGGGAAGCCAGTTTGGAATCAATAACCTTCTGAGTGTCAGACAAAACTATCCGCCTGTTACTGCCGTCATGTATACCAGAAAAGGCTTATTTACCGATGCAGTAATATTGTCACGGCATAACTGTGATGGAATATTCATAAAGCCCTCAGGTACTACTGACAAAGATATTTATGCAGAAACCGAGAAACAAGCGGAAAGCCTTATGAGCAACTGGAACGAGTGCGTAAGGAATAGCTATAGCTTATTTCTACAGAAATTGAAAACCCGGGAGAAAACAACAGATAAACTCGTAGAGGTGTTATCCCGGAATAAGCATCATATCGCAACTGATGAAGAGGAGAAACAGAGAATAAGTACGTTTCTTGATTCATTACAGACGACACTCTCTACTACAACAGATACATCAATCCAAAATATAGATTCACTCACTCAATGGATAAATTTTTATTATAACTTGTCCTGAAGAATATACATCCATCTCTCATCTCAAGTCTTCTAAATATATCAACAATAAATTAATAAGAATTTGACAATTCCGCTAAATATTTGATAATACGTGGAATTGATGAGAAGATGTTGGATGTGGAAAGGAGAATTAAAATGAGTAATGAAGACGAACTTTACCGGAAAGTTGAAAATGCTTGCCGATTGAAGTCAGCTGAATCTTTTAACCTCCGGAGCCGCATCCATAGATTACGATGGTTTAACCGTTCTGACATTTGGGTTAAACGTGACGACGAACTCAGTTTTGGTGTATCGGGAACCAGGTTACGTAAGCTCGCTTCAACAATCCCTGCATTGAAACTGAAAGGAATTGAAGAGGTAGTCATTATTGGCGAATCAAATTCTAACAATGTCCTATCCGCAGCACAGACACTGAAAGAGAATAATATTAAGATAACGCCTTTTTTACTCGGACCACCAGTACAAAAACAGGGCAATCTAAAGCTACTTTCACTGTTTGTAGACGATGATGAAATAAATTGGATTCCACGCGAACAGTGGGATGATATTGAAATCCATGTTAACAAATATGTAGAGAAAGAAAATGAACAGGGAATAAAGGTTTTTGTGCTTCCGGAAGGAGGACATCATCAACTAGCGCTGCCAGGTTCATTAAGCATCTTACTGGATATTCTTCGCAATGAATCTGAATCTGGAATCACTTTTGAGCATATTTTTATAGACTCCAGTTCTGGCATGGTCGCACAGTCTTTGATTGCGGGAGCTGCTGCGATTAATAAGAAAGTACAATTTCACGTAGTAATCCTGTCAGGTTCCTTTGAAACTTTTGAATGCGGACTAAATCAGATTGTTCAATTTACAGAGGATTTTCTACAGGATTCAATTGAATCAGAACCTGACTATAAGCTCTATTACCCTGCAATTACCAAGTTTTTTGGTGGTGCCGAGAGAACTATTTTCAGGGAAATTAAGAATATTGCAAAAAATGACGGGATTCTTACAGATCCTGTTTATTCTGCCAGGCTTTTTATTACAGCAAAACAGGCGATTCAAGACCTGTCAATAGACGGCAACATACTCCTGATTCACTCCGGAGGTACATTGGCCTTAAGTGGTCTTATGGACAACCCAATCTCCAACACGGAGACATCAGAAGATAGTTATTAATTTATATCTATTGAAACGGGGTTTTCAGGTTTTCACCTTTATGAGATTAGTAAGGAAAGTAATTAGATTCTATCAATCCTGCATTCTTTTAACGAGAATCCAGGATGAACTGGCCTTTAGATACCTGATAAAGGCGTTCGTGTATGATAAAAGCTGTGTGCGATAAAACCTAACCGAACAACACTGTGTAAACATAAAATAAAATTTTATTCAATCTTGGAGTAAACAAAATATGGCTTATCAAAATGTGGTTGTTTTAGGAGGCAGTGGTAATGTTGGCAGGGAGTTTATGTCCCAGGTAATTCAACAAGATACTGGTTTCTCCAAAAAACATCTTAATCCTACGAACATAATAGCTCTGACAGACAGTAAGGGTTTCTGGTTTAATCGTCATGGTCTGAAAATCCAGGGAAATCCTGAAGATATTCCTAAATGGAGAGATTCAAAAGATAATTTTAAGAAATATATGCAGGATTTAGACGAGTATAACCAATACGACAACCTGTCCGATTTATTAAAATTAATCAAAGACGAGGGAATGGCAGGTGAAATTGTGTTTGTTGACATTACTGCCGGAAAGGACGATTTAAGAGACTTCCACTTGGCAGTAATCAACGATTCAGAGGAAACCATAATTACTGCAAATAAGAACCCTCTCTCCATATACTCAACTGACGTGTTCAGTACGCTTACTCGATACAGAGAAAGATATGGGTTTCTGTGTACGGTGATGGCCGGTGCAAATGCAGTCTCTAATTTATTGGACTATTATGATACCTCAGAGATAGTAAATAAAATAGAAGCTTGTTTTTCCGGTACCCTGGGATATCTATGTGCTGAATTGGAAAAGGGAGAGAGGAGTTTTTCAGAAATCCTGATTGACGCTAAAAATATGGGCTATACAGAGCCTCACCCTAAAGATGATCTGAACGGGCTTGACGTTGCCAGAAAACTGATAATTTGTGCAAGAACATTCGGGCATAACGTTTCAATGCCTGATATAGAGCTGGAAGGTTTCATTGATGAATCATTCCTCAATATCGATGATGTAGACGATTTCATGGAATCTGTAAAGGGAGCCGATCAGGAAATTAAAGACAAGTTTGATTCTGCTAGAATTAAAGGAAAAACGCTGAGATATGTTGCTAACTTCAGCCTAAGTGAAAATGGTAACTCTACTTTCAAAGTAGGCCTGAAAGAAGTCCTTCCGGACTCACCTCTCGGCACACTGAAAGGTTCCTCAAATAAAGTAATTGTCGAGACTGATATTTTCAGCGGTGACAAAAAATATATTATTGAGTCTCCCGGAGCCGGACCGGATGTAACAGCATGGGGTTTAAGGAGAGAACTCCTGTCACGATTGAGAGGAAGAAAAGGCGGAGACTATAAACTGACGTAAGATGTTTTTAGTAAATCTCACTACTAATATAGAGACAGGACTATCGGTAAGATTGTCTCTTATTATTACTAAAATATCTTTTGTCTTCTGCGTCCATGTTAAATTTACTTTTCGGCCTGAAGTAAAATTTCAGTGGTACCTCACTGAAAGGCAGGCTGTTTCTCAATTGATTTGACAAGTACCTTTCATAATCATTATTGAAAAGTCTTTTGTCATTGACAAACAAAACAAACGTCGGTGGGCAGACAGATACCTGTGTAGCATAATAGACCTTTGATACTTTAGATTTTCTCTTTGTCGGACGGTGTTGGGTAAATGCCTGTTCAAGGACGGCGTTGAGCTCTGATGTTGGTACACGCGTATTTGCCTGTATAAACATTTCCTGTGCCAGTTCAATAGTCTCAATTATATTTTCTCCACTAAATGAGCTGATGAATGACAAAGGCGCAAAGCCCATTCCTGGTAAACGGGCATGAACATATTTAATAAATTTTTCAATTTCTACATCTTCTGCAATGTCCCATTTACTTACAACTAGTAAACAGGGCTTATATTGGGTCTTGATATAGTCACTTATTTTTTTATCTACCTGAGAGATATCTCTGGGTGCGTCAATCAACAGGATCACAACATCTGCACGGCGGATAGATCTCTCCACCCTGGTCATTCCATAGAATTCAATAGAATCCTGGATATGTTTTTTCTTTCTGACCCCTGCCGTATCGATAGCAACAAATTCTTTTCCATCTATTTTGAACTTTACGTCAACAGAATCTCTTGTAGTGCCAGGAATCTCACTTACAATAACCCGTTCCTCCTGAGCAAGTGTATTTATTAATGTAGATTTTCCAGCATTTCTCTTTCCTACAATAGCAATTTTCATTAGCGGCTCTGTCTTCACAGGCTTTGTATCAACCTCAGGAAACATAGAAACAATCTTATCTAAAAGATCTGTTCTGCCATATCTTTGTAGTGCAGAAACCGGTATAGGTTCTCCCAATCCAAGCTTAAAAAACTCAGATGTTTGAAAATCATATTTTTCTGCATCACATTTATTAACTATGAGAAGGATTGGTTTTTTTATTTTTCGTAGCCTCTCAGCTACTTTAACATCCAATGGAGTAATACCGTCACGAACATCTACAACGAAGAGGATCAGGCTTGCCTTTTGAATTGCTATTTCTATTTGAACGTCTACCTCTTGTGCTATGTCTTCAATGTCCGTGATCCCGATACCGCCTGTATCAATTAATTCGAACAGATCATCTCCATGTTCAATCTCTATGGACACTCTATCCCTGGTAACGCCACTTGTTGGATCAACAATTGAAATGCGTTTTTTGGCCAGACAATTTAAAAGCGAAGACTTACCAACATTAGGTCTTCCTACAATAGTTACTATTGGAAGGAACATTTTCTATTTTTTCAATATTTCATGAAGCTCATCAGGCGCACTAATCAGGTGTCATACCTGAGATTGTAATTATTCAATTTGTTACCAGAAAAACATGGAAAATAATCAAGGACAGAAAGAGATTTCCCATACAGACTTAATCTTTATCATTTGGTGACAATCCATCCTTTTTCTGTGATTTTTTTTTGGTCTTTGTTTTTTTCTGTTCTGTAGATGCTATTGGTTCACCTGCTGTCGGTGCTTGCTGTACTGCTGGCTCATCAGGTGCTTCTAGCACTGTTTCATCCACCGCTACATCTTCCTCATTTTCATCAACATATACATCGGTAATTTCTGTACCATCAACAGCTTTCCTCATAATTAAGTATGCAATAGTACTGGCAGAACCTACAAACGCTACTATTATACTACCAACAGTCATCTTAATCAAAACTACATACAACATAAACAATAAGGCTGCAATCCTCATTGACATTGGATTAAGTGATGTAATTGCGTCACCTGCACCACTCATACCAGCTATGAAGGCCCTTATTTCATTAAGCTTGTCCCCCATGCCTAAACCTACGGTGAAATAACTGGTCTGCATAACGAGACAGGCACCGTACCCGGCAACAAAAGACAAAATCGTTCCACAAATTATTATAGTAATAAATAATGATAAGAAATGTAATGGTCTGGATAATACATAACTGTATGCTCGACTGATTGCATCAAAAGCATCAGAACCCTCAGAACTTATTGCAGGAAACATAAGGATGAATCCTATTATGCCAACAATGCCTAAAAAGACAATTAAGAATCCGGAAAGAATAGCCAACGGAAATCCAACAGCAACGGCAATTTCTCCGGCAAACTCTATTTTACCCAGCAAACCTCCAGCAACATTACATGCAATAAAGAATAACACTCCCAGGATTGGCGTTAGCGGAGACCAGAAATATGACCAGAACTTCTTCATCACAAAAGAGAGAGAGTCCTTAAGTCCTGCCTTTTCTCCCCTGGCAAATTCCAGAGCTGCCAGACGCGTAATAGCACCCGCAAAAACGGACCAGATTATCATTAATCCCAGAACCAAAACAATAAGAACAACATACTCTCCCCACTCAACACTCTTTATTGATGAGGCCAATACATTTAGCAAACTGCACAGGCCAGGCCTGGGTGAAATCAAAAATCCATTGATTATCTCAAACGGGGTAATTTCAACTAATTTAAACGCGGAACCAAAAGCAAGTATTACTAAAACCCAGAGAATACTGAAAGCAATACCAACAAAAGCACAGACCAGCTTGTTGAAATCAAGCGCCACCTTAACTCCTCGCAGAATACTCTTAGTGTCTTGTATGAACGGTTCCATTAAACACCTCTCTCTTAGTTTCGGGTTTAAAAAAAATAACTATATATTAATAAAAGGATTTTCTACAGAGTAGTATATATCTAATCGTTGTAGTCTTCAAGCTTTTCGTTCGTCGTCGGTTCGTCAATACGTCTTTCTTCATCAAACCAGGAACCTAGATCCGTCAGCTTGCAACGTTCACTGCAAAATGGAAATGTAGGTATGTCGCTTATGGAATTGTATGAAAGCTCTTTACCACAACTACGGCATTTAATCTTTGACATTTTTCTTTGTTTCTTTTTTCTTCGCTTTGCTATCTTTTTTGTCTGTAGAGGAAGATGATTTCTCCGCTTTCTCCCGTGACTTATATTCTTCACTCCGGTAATCAGTTTGATAGAAGCCGGAACCTTTAAAAATAATTGTACTACCAGCCCCGATCAGACGTTTCAGCTTCAATTTTCCACACTCCGGGCATTTTCTAATGTGCTTTGCAGTGATTGATTGAAACAGTTCCATTGCATGATTACATGCATTACACTCATAATCGTAAGTAGGCATAATTCTCCTTTTTCCTAACAAATGTTAAGACATAAAACACTATTCATCAGATTTCTCTTCTTCCTCAATGGTTCTTTTCGAAACCTTTACTTTTGAGGGCCTGATTACTCGTTCCTTTAAGAGGAAACCTCTCTGGAACTCATCAATAATTGTATGGTGAGGCATCTCATTATTCTCCTCCTCCATTACAGCTTCATGAAGATTTGGATCAAACGCCTTTCCTACAGTTTCTATAGGCTCTACACCGTATTTCCCAAGAACCTTAAACAACTGCTCTTCTATTAACTTAATACCTTCCACAAACTTGTCAATATCTTTAGAATTATCTGCCAGTTTCAAGGCCCTGTCGAAATTATCGAGTTCAGGCAAAAAGTCAAGTATCAGGCTTTGAATAGCAAACTGAGAAGTTGAATCACTCTCTTTAGCCATTCTCTTCTGATAATTCATGAATTCTGCCTTAGTTCTCAACAGTTGATCAAGGTATGTATCACGTTCTGCCGCTTTTGCCTTTAATTCAACAATCTCTTCCTTTGTCAAATCCTCAGGTTCCTCTACATCATCTTGCGTCTCTTCCTGCACGGATTCTTTGCTATCTTCAATATTTATATTTACGTCTGCACCGGTTTCAGACTCAGAGTTTCCTTGAGAACCTTCGACGTTTTCCTGATCTTTATCTTCTTTCATACCGTCATTCTGTTCGGCACTAATATTTTCTTCATCCTGATTATTTTGTCCTTTAGACGTCACAACAGATATCCTCCAATGATTTCACAAGAATGAATTACTTAAAACAGCTTTTTAACCTTCTGAAAAAAACTCTTTGTTTTCGGCGTCACATTCTTGTGTTCTGATTCTGCAAACTCTCTTAATAATTCTTCCTGTCTGGGAGTCAATTTAGTTGGAGTTTCAACAACAACGTGTACTAGCATATTCCCAACCCCAAAACCACGAACATGTGGAAACCCCTCCCCTTTAACCGAAATGATATCATCACTTTGCATCCCAGCAGGTATTCTTACTTTCCTCATCTTCCCTAGAATAGTAGGCACCTCAATTTCACTTCCCAATGCCGCCTGAGTAAACGTAATTGGGAATTCACAAATAATGTCGTAATCTTGCCTTTTGAATATGGAATGTGGTTTTATGTGTATGTCACAATACAAGTCTCCCGGATGTGCTCCATTCGCTCCTGATTCACCCTGACCTGTGACACGTAATCTCGAACCATCTTCAATACCGGCAGGCACCTGGACTTTGATATTTGACTTTTTTGGATAAACACCATGACCGCTACATTTCCCACAGGGAGTTTCTATTATTTTTCCATTACCCTGGCATTTAGGGCATGTAGTTCTAATAGTAAAAAAGCCTTGCCTTTGATGAATCTCACCTTTACCTTTACAATAAGGGCAGGAAACCGGAGATGTGCCTTTTCGGGCTCCTGTTCCCCGGCATTCTTCACAAAAATCTCTTTTGGTAATCTCTATTGTTTTCTCAGCACCGGTAGCGACCTCTTTAAAATCTATAGAGATATCACATCTTAGACTGGCACCACGTTTTTCTGCCTGCCTTCCCCCACCGCCAAAAAAATTCTCAAAAAT
>CAXMPV010000081.1:0-8006 GCA_964195175.1 uncultured Thermodesulfobacteriota bacterium
GCCCTGAGATTCTAATTTATTAAAAACTTCCGGGGTCTGTTTTTTATCGTTTCTTCTGTCTGAACCACCGACAATGTGTCCCTGTGATTTAGTAATCTGTGCAAGCGCACTCATACCTATCCCGCCAATCCCCACAAAGTGATATTTCAACCTTTTCTTCATATCAAATATTCAACTATAAAAACGTTCCGGTAAAATTAGTTTAATCTTAATCGCTTATCAATTCTGTTAAAAAACTTTTCCCTTTATCACATTTTAACTTCAGCAATGCCTCTGAAATAGTGGCGCCAACATCCGCAAAAGATGCACGAACACCAAGCGACCCGGGCTTGTTTAATTTCTTTCCAAAAACGAGCAGAGGAACATACTCACGAGAATGGTCCGTGCCGGATGTAGTAGGATCACATCCATGATCTGCTGTAATCATGAGAATGTCATTGGGGCTTAATGCATCAACAAGCTCCGGCAAGCGTTGATCAAACGCTTCCAGCGCGCCTGCATAGCCTTCCGGATCATTCCTATGGCCATATTTCATGTCGAAGTCTATCAAGTTCGTAAAAACGATACCCTTAAAATCCTCCTTAACACACTCTATTGTCTTTAGTATTCCGTCGTGATTATTAGTTGCATGTATCTCCCTTGTCAGTCCCCTATGCGCGAAGATATCGCCTATCTTACCAACGCCCACAACTTCATGACCGTCTCTTACGGCCTTATCCAGCAGAGTATCTTCCGGTGGCGGCAATGAAAAGTCTCTCCGCCTCTCTGTCCGTATGTACATACCGTTTTCTACTATAAATGGCCTGGCAATAACCCGGCCAACATTGTGCTTGCCTTTTAATATCTCTCTGGCGCAATCACATATTTCATATAAGGATTCTACCGATATGACATCTTCACACGCAGCTATCTGGAAAACACTATCTGCCGAGGTATATACAATTGGGCTGCCTGTTTTAATGTGTTCGGCGCCCAGCGCCTCTATTATTTCTGTTCCCGATGCTGTTTTATTACCTAATATCGACCGTCCAATAGATTTGGTAAACTGGTCAATCACCTCATCTGGAAATCCATTGGGATATGTTGGAAAAGGCTTGTCTGTTACAACGCCCATAATCTCCCAGTGACCGGACGTAGTATCTTTGGCCGCTGACGCTTCAACCATCTTGCCATAAAAAGCCTTCTCGTCGACGTCCTTAGAGACTCCCATAATATCGTCAATCTTACCGATTCCAAAGCTTTCCAGATTAGGGATATTCAGGCCTCCAACTGCTTTGGCTGTATTTACCAGCGTGTTACTGCCTTCATCCCCAAATTTATAAGCGTCCGGCAATTCGCCAATTCCAACGCTATCAAGAACGATAATGATTATTTTGTTCACCATTTCATTACTGATTCTAAATTATTTCTGCTTTTACTACCATAAATCTTTGATCGAGTTATTGCTTGATCAAACTAACTTGCAGGTTGTTTGTTTATGGAGTTATAACAGTTCTGTTTTGTGCAATTAACTCTGATCGTTTGGGACAAACGATAAAAATGCTATGAAATTGGGTATGTAGTAGAGAAGTGCACCGTCTCGGCTGGGATTATTATCTTTAATATTTGTTACGCTTAACCAAAAGCCCTTTGAAGCAAGCCAAGACCAAAAAAGACAACGATTGGAGAGATATCTATCCCGCCTATAGACGGAATTATACGCCGAATAGGCTCAAGAACCGGTTCTGTTATTTTATAAAGAAATACTGCTGCAGAGTTATTGGGATTATGGGGAATCCAGGTTAAAATGATTCTTACAAGGAGCACCATTTTGTAAAGTCCTAAAATTTGTCCAACAAACGCAAGTTCCATAGAAAATATCCAAATGTTAAGGAAAGTTTATTAGCCTAAACGCTGCCGAATAGTAACAATTAATACTATTCATAGCAACAAAAAATTTATCGCAGATAACTAAGGTAAGAAAAAAATCATCTTTTTGTATATCCCACATACCTATTTCTTGAAATTATTATATTTAATTGATAGAATTCGTTTTAAGCTATTATGAAGAAAATGAAACCCAACAACATCGAATTGAGTATTAAGTCCACGACAAAGGCTATAATTAATGAAATAGACTCTGTTCTGGACGGAATTAAAGAAGA
Organism: uncultured Thermodesulfobacteriota bacterium; assembly: GCA_964195175.1. Classification (GTDB taxonomy): domain Bacteria; phylum Planctomycetota; class Brocadiia; order Brocadiales; family Scalinduaceae; genus Scalindua. The sequence continues at coordinate 2,145 of CAXMPV010000081.1, forward strand.
TGAATTTAAACGGTTTGTCACGGCCATCAATTCATCAAAGAATATATTTGTAACCGGCCAGGGCCGTTCGGGATTGGTTGCCAGAACATTTGCAATGCGCCTGACCCATATAGGCTTTTCGTGCCACGTCGTCGGCGACACAACAACACCAAATATTGATAAGGGCGACATGCTTATTGCATGTAGCAGTTCCGGCACCACTTCTATCACCTGCCACATCGCCGGGCTTGCAAAGCGCCTGAACGCGCTGGTTGTCGTAATCACAGCACATCCTGACTCTGAATTATCTGAATATGCAAGCTTAACTATTGAAATTCCGGCAAGTGATACCGATCTGGATATACAATCTCAACTAACCGAACAATTTCGCAGCACATTGTTTGAACAAGCGTGTCTCGTATACCTAGATGCCGTGATTTTAACTCTCGTACGATTGCTGAACAGAGAAGAAGTTGAAATGATGAAAAGACACGCTAATCTGGAATAGAATAATATAAACAATGCAATTAATTGTCCAAAAATTTGGTGGTACATCTGTAGCAGATGCTACACGCATGAAAGCTGCGGCCAAGCGAGCGGTTGAAGAACATTCTAACGGCAACAAGATTGTTGTCGTTGTCTCTGCGCAGGGAAAAATGACTGATGAGTTATTAGGGATGGCTCATGAAATTAATGATGAACCTTCCGCGCGCGAACTGGATTCACTGCTTTCTACCGGAGAGCAAATGTCAAGCGCGCTCATGGCAATGGCAATTCATTCTTTAGGAGTACCGGCGGTTTCCTTTACAGGAAGGCAAATTGGAATGACGACAGACAGCTTTCACACGAAAGCAAGAATCGTTAATATAAATGATGATCGAATATTAGAAGAGTTATCTGAAAACAAAATAGTTGTCGTCGCCGGATATCAGGGCGTAGATGAAAATGACAATATAACAACCCTGGGACGCGGGGGCTCTGATACCAGTGCTGTTGCGCTGGCAGCGTTACTCAAGGCGGACATGTGTGATATTTATACCGACGTTGACGGAATTTACACTGCCGATCCGCGAATCGTTTCCGATGCGAGACGGCTAAATAAAATATCTTATGATGAAATACTGGAACTGGCAAGTATGGGAGCACAAGTTGTTCATGTTCGATCTATTGAGTTTGCAAAAAAATACAATGTCCCAATCCGGGTAAGACCCAGCTTTAATAATGGCACAGGAACCCTTATATGTAAAGAGGTGAGAGAAATGGAAAATATCGTTGTCAGCGGAGCAACCGTATCAAAAAATGATGCAAAAATAACTATAATCGGAGTGTCTGATGAGCCCGGGCAAGCAGCCAACATCTTTCACGAACTCGCCAAGGAAAAAATAAATGTAGATATGATTATTCAGAATGTCAGCGCCCATGGACTGACAGATTTAACGTTTACTGTTGATAAAGGCGATCTGGCGCTTGCACTGGAAACAACAAAAAGAACAAAGAGTAATATCAAGGCAAAAGAGATTATTGCTGATGACAAAATAGCAAAGCTTTCAGTTGTAGGGATAGGCATGAGGTCTCACTGCGGGATAGCAGAAAAAATGTTTAAAACGCTATCTGATGAAAAAATCAACATACAAATGATCAGCACTTCAGAGATTAAAATCTCTTGTGTTATAGAGGAAAAGCAGGCAGAGAAAGCCCTAAATGCCGTGCATAAGGCTTTCGAGTTGGATAAAGAGCAGTAAGCCATGAATACCAGGGTCATGAGGTTTACTTCTATTTTTGCAAGATGCCTCTAAAATACTCTATAGTTTTTTTCAATCCATCAGTACGAGATACTTTCGGCTCCCAATTCAGCAGTTTCTTTGCCTTTGATATATCCGGTTGTCTGCACTTCGGATCATCGGTAGGTAGAGGTTTAAAGGTGATTTCACTTTTACTCCCTGTCATACTGATTATTTCTCTTGCAAAATCTAATAACGTTATCTCTGTTGGATTTCCAATATTTACAGGTTCATTAATATCGGAAATCAATAATCTGTATATTCCTTCCACCAAATCTGAAACATAACAGAAACTTCGTGTCTGTGATCCGTCACCAAAGACCGTTAAATCTTCCCCGTTAATTGCCTGTGAAATAAATGCAGGCAACGCCCTTCCATCACTTACCCTCATCCTGGGACCATAAGTATTAAAGATTCTCACAATCTTCGTATCAACACCATGGCTTCTATGATACGCCATAACTATTGCCTCAGAAAATCTTTTTGCTTCATCATAGACACCCCTTGGGCCAACAGGATTTACATTACCCCAGTAATCCTCCTTTTGCGGATGAACAAGAGGATCACCATAAACCTCTGATGTTGATGCTAGAAAAAATCTGGCATTTTTACTTTTTGCAACCCCAATTGCATTCAACGTTCCTAATGAACCAACCTTTAGCGTCTGTATTGGCAGCTTTAAATAATCTAACGGGCTTGCTGGTGATGCAAAATGCAGAACGTTGTCTACCTCTCCTCCAACATAAATATACTCACTGACATTATGTTTGATAAACTTAAATTTTGGATTACCAATACAGTGCTCTATATTTTGAGCAGAGCCTGTTAATAAATTATCAATGCATATTACATCATGCCCTTTTTCGAGTAAATAATCGCATAGATGTGAACCAAGAAATCCTGCTCCGCCAGTAATAATAGTACGCATATTTTCTTCCTGAACGAATTACACTTATAAATTCGTAAGACTTTTGACGCAATTCTACTACGTTATTACGACAGTGCAAGAAGAAAAATGTCTTTAACTTAAAACACACATCATGTCACAAAGCAGCGAATCACCAAGGTTTGGCGTACATAAAGTGAAAAACTTTTTTCTACAACTTTAGCTCACTTCAAACTCCAGACACTTTTAACTTTGTATTACTATCTGTTGACAAAAAAAGCTGCTTTGCTAAAATCTTATTAATGATATACAAATACTGTGCAGTATTCAGCAAGGAGACACTAATTGAAATTTACTAAAATGCAGGGAATTGGGAATGACTATGTATATGTCAACTGCTTTGAAGAAAACATTGAAAATCCACCAGAACTGTCGATCGCAATAAGCGACAGGCATTTTGGCGTTGGTAGTGATGGGCTGATAATGATAATGCCATCACCGGTTGCAGATGCCAGGATGCGTATTTTTAATGCTGACGGCAGCGAGGCACAGATGTGCGGCAACGGTATCAGGTGTGTTGCTAAATATTTATACGAATGTGGAATAAAGAAAAGCGACAGGTTGACAATCGAAACCGCTGCAGGGATAAAAACAATAGAGCTGACAACCGTAAATGGCAATGTTACACAAGTAAAAGTGGAAATGGGAACCCCTGGGTTGCTAAGAAACGATATACCAATGCTTGGAGAGAATGAACAGGTAATCGATGTGCCCATTCAGGTTAACGATACGGTGTTAAATATTACATGTGTTTCTATGGGCAATCCTCACTGCATAACATTTGTTGATGATGTTGATTCAGTAGATTTAAGCGTTACCGGTAAGGCAATCGAAAACCATGAACTTTTTCCTGAAAGAATTAACGCTCACTTTGTACAACAAATATCTGCAGATAAGATTAAAATGCGCACCTGGGAAAGAGGTTCTGGAGAAACACTCGCATGTGGTACGGGGGCAGTTGCTACCGGTGTTGCATGCGTACTGAACAACCTGACAGAAAGGGTTATAAGCGCCCAGCTTCCAGGAGGAGAATTGACGGTAGAGTGGACAGATGATAATAAAACCTACATGACCGGCCCCGCAGAATTTGTCTTTACGGGACAGTGGAATGAGAAGAAATCACGATAGTTATAACCTCTGCTATATCAATCCTCATAAGTAGAAATACAAGTTGCGATTTGTATATAGCTATTAAATAATGTATTTTTTAGTCCATTATATGTCCAGGTTTTTAACATCCAAAGCATGGGTTTCAATATATTCCCGTCTTCGTTTAACATCCTTTCCTGACAATGTACTGAACATTTCATCGGCCTTCATAGCATCTTCAATTTTTACTCTCAACAATGTTCTTGATGAAGAGTCCATCGTTGTTATCGCTAATTCCTCAGCATTCATCTCTCCAAGTCCCTTATACCTCTGAATATCAAGGCCCTTCTTTCCAGCCTCTTTTATCTTTGGCAAAAGCTCTCCCAATGAATATATTTCTAACGCAGTATCATCATATATTAGTTTCGCACATGAAGGTTTATTTTCATCAGACCCTTTAAAAAAATCTTCCGCGGTAAATCCATCTTTCTCTATCAATTTTACCGTATTCTCTATTTCTCCGCTTTCATGAAACTCTTGTACCTCTATTGAGTCTTCATTGCCCTCGCCCTTATTTTCATCGACATTATTTATTTCAACACTATTTCCTTTTTTCTCTTGTTGCTGTTTGACTAAACGATTTAGCTCATCATCAGAATACATATATTTTTCTTGTCCATTATAGGCTACTCTATACATCGGGTAGCTTCCTTCCTGTTTTTTCCCCATATATTCCTTGAAAGAAATACCTTTTTTACTCTGTTGTTTCTTTTTAAGAAAGTGCAGATTATACTCTTCCATTTTTTCCAAGAGGCACAGAAATTTTTTCAGTTTATCACCGGACAATCTTAACGGTTCTTTATCACACGTCTCAACAACTGCCTCATCGGTACCAAAACTTATCAAAGAATTTTGCAGCTCTTTGTCTCCATATACATATTCCTGTCTTTTCTTCCTTTTAATCTTGTATAGTGGTGGTTGTGCAATAAAAATGTTTCCCCTGTCAATTAACTCAGGCATTTGTCTAAAGAAAAATGTCAATAGTAGTGTTCTAATATGCGCACCATCAACATCTGCATCTGTCATTATCACGATTTTCCCATACCTTAGTCTTTCAGGATCAAACTCGTCTATACCTATGCCTGTACCGATAGCACTTATGAGCGTTCTAATCTCCTCATTATTCAACATTTTTTCCACCCTTGCTTTTTCTACATTCAGTATCACTCCTTTAAGCGGTAGAATCGCCTGGTGTCTTCTGTCCCTACCTTGCTTTGCTGTTCCTCCTGCAGATATACCTTCTACTATAAATAATTCTGTAGACTCTACATCATTACTGGAACAATCCGCAAGTTTCCCTGGTAAATCTGATCCCGAAAGTGCTCCCTTTCTTCTTGTTAACTCTCTCGCTTTTCTGGCAGCCTCCCTCGCCCTGGATGCGTCCAGCGCTTTTCCCACTATCGCCCTGGCAGCTTTTGGATTTTCTTCGCAGTATATACTTAAATGTTCATATGCCAATGCTTCTACCAATCCCTGAACATCTCTGTTTCCCAGTTTTGTTTTTGTTTGTCCTTCAAATTGTGGTTCCGGAACTTTTACGCTGATTACAGCCGAAAGTCCCTCCCTGTAATCATCCCCGGTTGGTGCTTTGCCATCCTTTAAAAGTTTGGAATTCTTTGCATACATATTCAACGTCCTTGTCAATGCTGTCCGGAAGCCACTTAAATGTGTACCCCCCTCTATGGTATTTATATTATTAGCAAAAGAAAAAACTTTCTCATTATAACCATCGTTATATTGCACTGCACATTCGACTATTATATCCTTTTCTGTACCTTCAAAATATATAACATCTTTATTGACGATCTCTTTTCCCTTGTTCATTTCCTCTACAAATATCTTTATTCCACCATCATACTTAAACGTTTCTTCCGTGTTTGTTCTTTCATCTATAATGCTTATACAAAGCCCCTTATTAAGAAATGCAAGCTCTCTAATCCTTTTTCTGACTATATCATAACTAAGTTCTACCGTTTCAAATATAGAACTGTCTGGTTTAAATATAAT
>CAXMPV010000082.1:0-7968 GCA_964195175.1 uncultured Thermodesulfobacteriota bacterium
AGTCTATAAAGGTAGTCATTGAACCTCATAAATGAGTATCTGCCAACAAATAGAGCCTTCAACATTTCAAAAAAAATCTTTCCATAATATACATGAAACCTGCTCGTTTATTCGCTGACAAGATTAAGGATAACCTGCGTACAGATATAATAGGCAGGGAAATAGTTACACTTGAGCGTACTGTATCTGCAATGGACATTGCAAAGCAAATGCTCAAAGAGGGTGCTATAGAGGGAACCACAATCTTTGTTGAAGAGCAAACCCAGGGAAGAGGACGTTCAGGAAAAGAGTGGTTCTGCAAAAGCGGGAAAGGCTTGTTGCTGACGGTTGTCTTAAGACCAACAATTCAACCGGAAAATTCATATCTTTTGATGGTCTTCACTGCGGTTGCTATCGTACAGACCATCAGGGACATGTTTAAATTACCCGTTGAGATTGACTGGCCTAATGATCTTGTAATTAATAAGAAGAAATTGGGAGGGATAATTGTAGAGACACAAGATCACACCGAGCAATCAAAAAACTACATTGTAGGAATCGGTATAAATGTTAATTTAAAAAAGCATGAACTTCCGGAACAGATCGATCAGCCGGCAACATCTCTTACCATTGAAAAAGAGGCATTTATAGATCGTACCAATTTTGCAAAGGCTTTGCTGCAAAATCTGGATTCATGGTACTTAATCTTAAAGGATGAACGTTACGAACATATTATAGAGAAATGGCAGGAATTTTGTGTGAATATTGGAAGAAGGGTCAGCGTCCGTAATACTAAAAAAGAGTTTGCAGGGATTTTCCTGGGAATCTCTAATAATGGAGAGTTGATATTACAACTGGACAATGGACGTAAAAAGAAGTTTAAAGTTGAGCATACTATTATGAATCACCAACCACCATCCGGTTTTGTATCTTCGTAGTTTAATGAACCCGCATCAAGTTGTTTTTCTACAAGTTCCAGCTTTGTCTCCAATGTGTTAATTTGTTTTGTCAGATCTTTATAGACTATGAAACCAAGAATTAGCAATAGAACTGTGTATACTATTACAAATGCAGTTGCAGGACTATCTTTCTGCTTTGTTTCACTCGGTTTGGTATGGTGTGCATAGAGGTCCTTACCCAAAACAGCTTTGCGATTTACCTCTGATATGTCGCTGGGCTCAAAAGTTGTTTCTTCCTGTCGGGGGATGTATGGTACTGCTACTTTAACAGGTTCGTAAACTTTTGCTTCCTGCTCTACTTCCTGCTTAACATCCGTCTCTTTTTTATCTATTACCGGACCAGCCGATTTTTCTGTCTGTTTTTTCCGACCACCAATATCGCTCTTCTTATTCTCAGTATTTTCTTTTTTATCATTTCCCTTTAACCACTCAAACGGGTCCGATCCAAGTACACTTTTCTTTGGCACAAATCTTCCTCTTAGTAATAAATATCACCAAAATTCTATAATCTACAAACAATTACGGTTGGTTTAGTCTACGGTTTGAAATTGCATTATCTGGAAGCACATTTTCTAAATATTTGTATCGCCCCTCTGGGAAACTATTTCTTCTCTTGGGCAATTATCTCTTTAGTTAACGCCACGTAATCCAGAGCACCATTAGAATCCGGAGCATATGTTGTAATTGGCATACCATGGCTTGTTGATTCGGAGAGTTTAATATTTTTTCTAATGTTCGTGACAAATACCTTCTCTGCAAAATATTCTTTGATCTTGTCAAGCACTGCCTGCCCCAGCTTTGTTCTGCTATCATACATACAAGGTATTATCCCTGTAATCTCTAACTTACTGTTCAGCCGTTTCTTGATAACATCAAAAGTTTGTATTAGCTTACTTACACCCTGCAAAGCAAAGAACTCAGTCTGCAATGGAATAAAAATTTCGTTGGCGACAGTAAGTGCATTCAGGGTTAGAAGTCCCAAAGACGGTGGACAGTCAATTAAAACATATTCATACTCGCTTAACATCCCTTCAAGATAGAACTTAACGATAGTTTCACGCCCTACCGTGTTAACAAGCTCTACCTCTGCGCTTGCAAGATCAATGTCGGAAGGAATAATATCCAGACCACTAATAGCCGTTTTCATTAATACTTCAGAAACAGCCTTCTTACCGCACATAATCTCATAAATAGATGAATCTTTTCCCTGGACATTAATACCGAAATGAATGCTCAAGTTGGCTTGAGGATCGAGGTCGATCAGAAGCACCTTTCTACCAAGTGCAGCCAGGCATGCTCCAACATTTGCTGTCGAAGTAGTTTTTCCTACCCCACCTTTTTGATTTATGAACGCAATACTACGCATTTTACCCCTCTTTGACATGTCTGTTTATATTATATATATGGCTAATAGTGAAAAGTCTATCCATACAAAATATAGTTGTCAAGTATTTTTATATAAAAAACTCGTACTAATTATTATAGAAGGTCCTGTTATTATGAGACTTATACATTATTGACAGTTATGCACGACTTCATTTCAGTGGTCTTTTCATCCGTACATATACCGAAAAGAGATACATTCGCAGCACTCTCCACACTGGTTTCAAATGCCCCCTATTTGGAATGAATATATATTATCGCTAACTGCAATCATCTATACCAGTTTACAATGTAAATTGTCCTAAGATTGTTATTGACTTATTGATATAAGTTTGTTATTTTTCCTGTTTCGATAATTTATCATTATATCGTAATCAAATACCATCAATACTTTTAGATCAATAATTTTTACAGAAAACAACGTCACAATGCCAGGTTAATAATTTTTTGAATGGCATTCTGAGTATCGTTAGATTTCTGGTTGCTTATTAGGGAGGTAAGATATTGTCTGTAGAGAACTTAGAGAAAGATATTACTGCTATTGTAGCTGAAGTAACCGAACTGGATGAGAAAGAAATATGGGAAAAAAGAGATGCCGACTTTTTTAAGGACTTAGAGATTGATTCCTTATTGGCACTGGAAATTCTTGCCCTTATAGAAAAGAAATTTAAGGTTCAAATTCCGGAAGAAAAACTCGTAGACATTACATCATTAAATGCGACAATTGAGATGACAAAGTCTACACTAGAAGGACTAGAAGGAAAATAGGAAAAAGCTTGTAACGCTTCTTAATCACCTACCTGTCTGTTACACAAACGATAAAAGTGGATAGGCAGTGACTATTACATAGAACGAAAGGTTATTTATAAATGTTGAACTTTGAGGAAATAAAAAAGCTGGTTCCTCAAAAATACCCTTTCATGTTTATTGATAAAGTTATTGAGCTTCAAAAAGAGAGCCGAATTGTTTGTCTAAAAAACGTCTCTGGTAATGAGCCTTTCTTCGTCGGACACTTCCCTGATTTTGCCATAATGCCTGGAGTTCTCATTGTAGAAGCCCTGGCACAAGCCGCGATTATCCTCTTCAAAAAGAGCTTTGATACTGAGCAGAATAAAGATAAGGTCTTTTTGTTGGCTTCCGCAAACGTACGTTTCTCAAAGCCTGTTTTTCCTGGCGATCAGCTAACTCTGGAAATTGATATAGAAAAGGTAATTTCCAGTGCGGCAATTGTTAAGGGAGTGGCCAAAGTGGGAGACAAAGTTGTAACAAAAGCAACTTTGAGTTTTGGCGTTGCAGACAAAGATTCATTAACCGGATAAAAGTTCTAGTAAAAATATATAACCATGGATAAAAGAATTGTAATTACAGGTGTAGGTGTAATTTCCCCTATAGGGAACAAAAAAGATCTGTTCTGGGATGCATTAATTTCCGGCACGTCCGGTGTATCTGAGATCACAGCATTTGACACCTCTCCTTTTAGAGTACATAAAGGCTGTACCGTTAAGGATTTCAATTTTGATGATTATACAAGTAACGGTTCAAGTCGTGAGATTGGTAAAGGTTCACAATTTGCCATAGCAGCCGCAAAGCTGGCAATTGATGACTCCAATATAGATCTGAAGAATACCGATCCTGAAAGAACAGGTGTTTCAATCGGGACAACTGCAGGTGAAATTCAGATCCTGGAAAAGGTAAACTATATAAGACATGAAAAGGGAGAAGATAGTGTAGACCCTAGCCTGTTCCATCAACATCCTTGTGTCAATATGCCGTCAAACATATCTATTGAATTTGGTCTTAAAGGGCCAAGCACAATAATACCTACTGCATGTGCAGCAGGAAACTATGCTATCGGTTATGCATGTGACCTGATTAAATTAGGAAGAACAGATATAATGCTTGCCGGTGGATCAGATCCGTTTTCTAAAGTAGCATTTGTTGGTTTTAGCAGGCTAAATGCCATCGCACCTGACATTTGCCAACCTTTTGACAAAAATAGAAAAGGCCTGTTAGTCGGTGAAGGTGCAGGAATGCTGGTATTAGAATCAATGGAGGGCGCACTGGCCAGGAACGCAAATATTTATGCAGAAATCCTGGGTTACGGCTTGAGTTGTGATGGTTATCACATAACAATTCCGCACCCGGAAGGAAACGGTGTCACTGCGGCAATGACAAAGGCCTTGAAAAGTGCCAGGATTAAACCGGAAGATGTTCAATATATGAGCGCACATGGTACGGGAACAGTCGCTAACGACAAGGCCGAAACTATATCGATAAAGAAGGTATTTGGTGAACACGCGAAAAATCTGGCGATAAGTTCTATTAAATCTATGCTTGGCCACACAATGGGAGCTGCCAGCGCTATAGAGGCAATCGCATGTGCATTAGCCATCAAAGAGGGTGTTGTGCCTCCTACTATAAACTACGAAACAAAGGATCCTGAGTGTGATTTGGATTTTGTACCCAATGTTAAGCGTGAAATGCAGGTTGATATTGCCATGAATAATGCATATGCTTTTGGCGGTAACAATAGTAGTCTCATATTAAAAAAGTTTACCGGTTAATAATCAAAAATTAAGTTAGTGTTAATCGTATATCAACTGATAATACCGTTAACTTTTTTCAGTTTTAAAATAATTTCTATTATAGAGGTTTAAATTTTATATGAATAGTCGTCTTGTTATTACAGGGATAAGTGTCTTATCGCCAATCGGCGTAAACAAGGATGAGTTCTGGACCAATTTGACGAATGGTGTCTCAGGGATCAAAGATATCACGCTGTTTGATGTCGACAAATATAAGAGCAAAAAAGCGGGTGAGATCACAGATTTTGATGCGAAGGTATACTTAGGCAAAAAAGGTATTCGCCACATAGACAGAACATCGTTATTGGTGTCCTCTGCGGCAAAGCTTGCCATGGTAGATGCCAGTATCACTCCCGAAACTTATGATGCTGAAGAACTGGGAATAGTAATCGGGTCAACGTACGGTAGTATTGACAGTATCAGCTCATTCGACCTGGAAGGATTGCAGGAAGGGCCAACTTTCGTAAATCCCATGGATTTCCCAAACACTGTCCTGAATGCACCGGCAAGCAGGGTATCTATTTTCTGTAATGCGACAGGCTTAAATTCTACAATATCTACAGGAACTGCCAGCGGATTAGACGCTATCATTTATGCTTCTGACTTCCTAAAGCTAGGCAGAGGAAAGGCAGTGTTGGCTGGCGGAGTTCATGGTTTAACTCCTGATATTTTCTGGGGAGCTTACAGTTCAGGAATATTGTCAGGAAGCAGTGATGATGATATCGAAATTTCCGCACCATTTGATAAAAGACGGAATGGCTTTGTTATTGGTGAAGCAGCTGCGATACTTGTTATTGAGAGGCTCGATGACGCATTGGAAAGAGACGCAAGGATCTATGCAGAGGTAAAAGGATATGGATGTACGTTTAATCCTGACAAGGTCACTCGCGACAACATTGACACCACACAAGGTGCAAGAAGTATATCTATTGCAATGAAGGATGCCGGAATTAATTCCGACGAAGTTTCTTATATATCCGCATGCGCAAATTCCAGTGTAACTGGTGACATAATGGAAGCAAAAATCATTAAAGACTATTTTGGTGATATCGCTGATAAGATACCTGTGAGCGCTATAAAGTCAATGACAGGTGAGTGCCTTGACGCATCAGGATCATTACAGTCTGTTGCTGGCGTATTATCAATCAATAACGGTATTATCCCTCCGACAATAAACTATCAGGAAAAAGACGAAGAGTGTAATCTGGATTGCGTGCCTAACAAGAGCAGAGAATCAGAAGTCAACAACGTACTTATCAACTCCTTTTCCGATACAGGCAACATCTCATCCGTAATCATCTCAAAATATTCATAACTTCATAGCGACAGTTTTCATGAGTAATTTCTCCCTGAACAAATCTGAAATGAAACCCAAGTATGATGTAATTGTGCTGGGAGCCGGAATTGCCGGTCTGATCTGCGGGACTTTCATGGCGAAACAGGGAAAGAAAGTACTGATTATTGAACAACATAGTATTCCAGGCGGTTATTGTACCTCTTTTAAGAGAAAAGGTTTTATTTTCGATTCAGCAGTTCATCATATCGGCGGGTGTGGAAAATGGAGTGTAGTTGGCCGGTGCCTTAAAGAACTGGACATAAATATTAATTTCCTGCAGCTTGATCCGATGGATAGCATACATTTCCCCTCATTTTCCATTGATGTACCTGCCGAAATAGACGATTATGTCGACCTGCTGAAGGAACGGTTTCCATCAGAAAGAGAACAATTAACACTTTTTTTTAAGGAATTCACCCGATTATATAGAGCTACATTCAGCACTGAGAAGCACAAGATGCTTCTCAAATACCAGGACCTTACTTACAAGGAGATGCTGGATAATTTCTTTACAGATGAGCAGCTCAAGATGACTCTGTCCGCACAGTGGGGATACATAGGTTCCCCTCCTCATGAGGTTTCGGCCATCGGTATGTGTCAAATGCTGGTAAATTACCTGAAAGATGGAGCTTATTTCCCTGTCGGTGGTACCCAGAATTTCGCTGATGCAATCACTCAAAAATTTATTGACTATGGCGGTCACATTATGCTATCTTCTAGCGTTGATGGAATGCTTACGGATGGTAATATTATAAAAGGAGTTACAACTAAAAAAGGGGAGGAAATTCAGGCTGATATCTTTGTATCAAACATAGATCCCAAACAGACCTTTTTCTCTTTATTAGACAAAAACAGCGTTGACGACTCTTATATTCGCAAGATTGAGAATATGAAGGAAAGTGTTTCCTTCTTTTTACTATACCTTGGCCTTGATAACAAAATAGACTTAAAAGGCCTGAAAAGAGGTTTTTATCATACATCAAATGACTTAAGTTTTTCAGGTAACGACTGGTTTTATATTTCCGTTCCTACGGAAGTTGATCCAAGCCTGGCACCTGATAACAAACAAATAATTTCTGTTGTTGTCTCGTCAAGAGAGAATTATGACGACATAGACGATTGGGTTGCATATAAAGATAAAATGAAAAAACATACAATAAATTATCTGGAAAATTTTGTACCGGAAATCCAGGACCATATTGAAGTAATTGACGCCGCCACACCGAAGACGCTATATCGTTACACACTCAACTCAAAAGGCGCAGCCTATGGTTGGGCCGTTACTGCAGACCAGACATGGTCAAATAGACTTTCGCACACAACACCCTTCAAGAATCTTTTTCTGGCCGGGCACTGGACTAATCCGGGGCCGGGGATATGTGCTGTAGTATCCTCTGGTTGGAGGGTAGCCAATATGATTTTAAATAATTAGGAGGATAAAAATATGAGAAAAATGATGCTGATCAATCCACATCCCCCCGGGAGACATGGTGAGGAGAGCATATCTGTCATAGTTCAAATGCCTTTGAACCTTGCATACATTGCAGCACTTACACCTGGTGACTGGGAGTTTGACGTAATCGATGAAAATCTTGAACTGGCCCTGGATGATAACGGAGAGATTACATTTGAACCTGTGGATATGGTTTGTATTACTTCTGTTACATATCAAGTGCCAAGAGCTTACCAGATAGCTGAGGTATGCAGAAAAAAAGGCATGACCGTA